>DAOWJH010000067.1 GCA_030640495.1 Dehalococcoidia bacterium
AGGGTATTCACTTCAAGCAACTGATAAAGCAGGGGCTGCTCACCCCAAGCTGCGGGCTAGGCTCTATAGCCACTGAGGAGGCATCAGCCCAAGCTCTGGAGCTGCTGGCTGAGCTGTCGGTAAAGATAAGAAAGCGCTATCACTAGACATAACTAGAGAAACAAATCAAAGCTAATCAGATAGGAATTGTTTCCCTATTTTTTTAATGAAAATATGCAATGGAGTTTGAATCAAATGGAATGCCAGATTGAAATTACTAAAGCTAAGTGCCCCTGCACCTATGAGCCCTGTCCCAGAAAGGGCAAGTGCTGTGAATGCATTGCTTACCACCTGGAGTTTGACGAGCTTCCTGCCTGTGTATTTCCCCTGGAGGTAGAGAAAACCTACGACCGGTCTATAGCCAAGTTCGTGGAGGTCTTTGCTTATAAAGCCAGAGGTGGCAGGAAAAGCTAAATTAGGTTATATTATCTAAAAGAATGAACAAACGGAAAAGGGTAGCCGCCCTTAAGCATCGGCATAAGAAAAAGAAGCTAGAGGCGAGGAGAGCTCAGGCAAAAACTCCGGCGTAACAAATAGCCTATAGCCGTAAGAGCCTATGAAGCAAGCTTATCTGCTCACCGGCAGACCGGGAACAGGGAAGACCAGCCTTATCAAACAAGCAATAGCCGGGATGGGAAGCAAAGCTGGCGGCTTTTATACCGAGGAAATACGAAGCAGAGGAGTGAGGCTGGGCTTCAAGCTGATTACTCTAGACGGTCAAAGTGCCATACTAGCTCATATAGATATTCATAGCCCATACCGAATAAGTAAGTACGGGGTTGATATTGATAGCCTAGACAGGGTAGGTGTTTCTGCCCTAAATCAAGCGGCTAAGGAGTGCAATTTAGTAGTCGTTGACGAAATCGGGAAGATGGAGCTGTTTTCGGCTAATTTCAGGGAAGCAGTTTTACGGATAATTGATAGCGGGAAGAGGGTTCTAGGAACCATCATGCTCAACTCCAACCCGTGGGCAGACACAATTAAACTCAAACCTCAGGTTAAGGTGGTAGCCATAACCCAAGCTAATTATCACCAGGTATTGAAAGATTTACTAGAGTGGTTAGAAGTTGACCAAAGCTAAAACTGGAGGTTTTAATTACACCAATGAGCCTTATCGAAAGTAACGTCTGGTTAATCCTGATAGCAGCTATTTCCTATCTTCTAGGTTCCCTCCCCACCGCCCATTTGGTAACCAAAGGAATAATAGGCAAAGACGTCTGGCTGGCTGGCTCAGGGAACATAGGAGCAATGAACTCCTACCGCCTAATCCGGAAAGAGAAATCAACCAAAATGGGCATAGCTGGATTTGCCCTAGCACTAGTCGGCGATATGGGTAAAGGGGTGCTAGCCATCTTTATAGCTAAATGGCTGGGCTTCCTCGGCTATGACCCGCTGCTAGCATTAATAATCGGCAGTTTTTTTGTAGTCCTGGGGCACAATTACTCTTTCTTCTTTAAATTCAAAAAGGGGGGGAGGGGAATGGCTGCTGTAGGCGGAGTAGTGCTAGCCTTGAATCCGCTGGCGCTACTAATCGGGCTTGGGACTCTCCTGCTTTCAATTTTTCTGATTCAATACCTACTGATAGCCAGAATACACTGGGGCAAGCTCTCTGATATGTTCTCAGCAGCTAGCTCTCAAATAGTGGGGAGAGTAGGAGGACTGGTTATTGCTCTGGTTCCCCTCTATTTCTTCGGTCCTGAGGTATTCCTCCCGACTCTGGCAGCAGACATTCTAGTATTAATCAAACATATTGAAAGAGTTAAAGTTTATATTAAAGGGCTAGCCAATCGTCAAAAGTAGGGCTCAAAGAGAAGAAGATGCCACAACTACCAGAAATGGTTCAAGCACTGCTAGACCCAAAAGCCTATCCTGAGGCACTACGAAGAATAGAGTTAATACAAACCCAGATGTCCTTTGTCTTCCTGACTGATAACTTTGTATATAAGGTGAAGAAGTCGGTAAATCTGGGCTACCTTGACTATACCACCTTAGACAAGCGCCACTTCTATTGTCAGCGTGAGGTTGAGCTTAACCGACGGCTTTGCCCTGAGGTCTATATGGGGGTAGTACCAGTAACTCAAGACAAGGGTGATATTTCCATAGAAGGTCAAGGGGAGGTTATAGAGTACGCAGTAAAAATGCGCCGCCTTCCTCAGAAAGCCATGATGAATGTGTTGCTGACCAATAACCAATTGACGCCAGAAATGGTAAGCAGGATGGCACAAAGGCTGGTGGAATTCCACCAAAAGGCAGAGACCAACGCTGATATCAGCGCCTATGGTAACCTTGATGCTATAACCAAGAATACTGAGGAGAACTTCACCCAGACAGAAAAATACATCGGCAACACTATTTCCCGAGAGAAGTTTCAGCATATCAAGGATTATACTGATAGCTTTATTATTCAAAAGGCTACATTATTTGGTAAGCGATTAACTCAGGGCAGGATAAGAGATTGCCATGGAGACCTTCATGCCGCCCACATTTGCTTTTCTAATGGCATCTGCATCTATGATTGTATAGAATTTAACGATAGATTTAGATACTGCGATGTAGCCTCAGAGGTTGCCTTTCTGGCTATGGATTTAGACCACTATGGGCGGTCTGACCTATGCCACATTTTGGTTAATAGCTATGTAGCTCAGAGCGGTGATAAGGAGCTGTTGGAGCTACTTAATTTCTATAAGTGCTACCGGGCTTATGTACGGGGGAAGGTAGAAAGCTTCAAGCTTGATGACCCCTATATCTCTGAAGAGGAGAAGGCGAGGGTTCTGGCTGTTGCCAGGAATTATTTCGAGCTTGCTGAATCGTATGTATGATATATACAAAATAGAGTAAAATAAAGCCGATTAGGCGAACTCTGAGTTTGTCTATACGGATGTTGCGCAAAATCGCCTTTTAAAAAGAAAAATAGAAGGAAACTGCCATGGATAAACCAATGTCCGATTTTCATTTCAAATTTATGTCTTTCGGCTACAAGTTTCGCGATTTCTTTCTGCCTCGCAAGAACGTCTTGAAAGAGGTAGGGATAAAACCAGGGTTTCATGTACTTGATTATGGCTGTGGTCCTGGGGGTTATATAATCGCTGCTGCGCAATTGGCGGGAAAATCGGGGAAGGTTTACGCCTTGGATATCCATCCACTTACAATTAAGGGGGTTCAGAATATCGTTTCAAAAAAGAAACTGACGAATGTGGAAACTATTTGTTCCGATTGTAAAACTGGATTGCCAGATAATAGCGTAGATGTAGTTGTATTATACGATACCCTTCACGACTTGGGTGACCCGAATGGAGTACTAGGAGAGTTACATCGAGTATTAAAACCAAGTGGGATTCTATCCTTCAGTGACCATCATATGAAAGAAAATGAAATAGTGTCTAAGGTAACAAATAGAGGATTGTTTAGGCTATCGAAAAAGGGCGAAAGAACATATAGCTTCTCAAAAGAGGGATAGTAATGGGCACTTCGCAAACACGTAACACATAAAGGAAGCGATAAATTGAAAGAACCGTTTGCCAAATTTATAGAAACCGAGTTGGGGGGTGGTTTTTTGCTTATTGCCTGTGGCCTTCCCGGTACCTATAAAACTGAGACGACTGAGGAAGTAGCTAAGATTAAGGGCTATCCTATCCTTCGGAGCGACTTGATTAGACTGGAGGTGTTGAAAAATGAGGATATTTTTGATGAGAAGGTCGCCTCAGATATGGATAAACGAACCATGGTTTATGACGAGATGTTCCGACAGGCAGATGAAAGTCTAAACAAAGGCGATGGGGTAATACTTGATGCCACCTTCATCACCCAATCACTACGGAGGCAAGCTGCAGCCATAGCCGCTAAACACAGCAAGACATTCGTCATCCTGCAGACAGACTGCCCACAGGAGGTAGCCATTAAGCGGATACTACAACGAACTAAAGAGGATTATGTATCAAACGCCCTAACTGAACAAGCCTATCTTAATAACAAGAAGAGGTTTGAGGAAGTAGATTTGAATGACCTGAAGGACTTGTATCCGAGCCTTAGTGTTTTTCACTTGATAGTTGACACCCGGTATGACCCTCCTGAAGATTGGTATATTACTGGCGTGGAAAAGAAATAAAGTGAAGATAGATTTACACATCCATACCAAGACCTGTTCCGATGGTAACCTCTCTATTGAAGAGGTTTTTAAGGAGGCGAAAAGGAGAAATATCAACTTTATGTCAATAACTGACCACGATTCTATAGACTGTCAGGAAAGAGCCATCGCTCTGGCTAGAGAGTATGACATAGCCTATATTACCGGGGTAGAATTAAATGTGACTTTCCAGTATCCTGATAGCAAGTCCATTTCTCTGGATTTTTTAGCTTACCAGTATGATATCGGCAATCAAGAGCTAAAGAATAAACTCCAAATGATAAAAGAGCATAGAGAAGCCAGAGCACTTCAAATCTTAGAGAAACTTAATGTTGAGTTTGATAAAGAAAATATTGAAAGATTCACCGAGAAAGACATCAGGAATATACAGGCTCGTGTTGATGGTGTATTTGGTCGACCCCATATAGCCAACTACCTGATAGAAAAGGGGATTGTCAGGGATAAGCAAGAGGCATTTGATAAATATCTGGTCAAGTGCGATGCCCCTAAATATCCCCTCTCACTTGCTGAGGCATCAAAGCTGGTAAGAAATGCCGGCGGCATACTCATACTGGCGCACCCTAATGACCCTAATGGGACATCTCTAGTAAGCATAACCCGTGACCTGAACGAACAGACGAGGATTATTGAAGAATATATGTTAGAATACATTGATGGCGTTGAGTGCTGGCACTCAAGAAATGATGTGAAGACTATGGCTCACTATGTCAAGTTCGCCAGGAAACATAGCCTGCTCATGAGCGGGGGCAGTGACTGCCATCAAAAGCCGACAGTTATGGGCATGGTGGATATACCTGATTATGTTGCTGAACAGTTCAGGTAATAGAAGAGGGATTTCAGATTAAAATTAACTAAGGGGTAGTTTATGACTTTAACTAAAAACTATGATATAAAAGACCAAACATTAGCTGAAGCCGGCAGGCAACGAATAGAGTGGGCTTACCGAGAGATGCCGGTAACCAAGCTAATCAGGGGGAGGTTCACCAAAGAGAAGCCATTGAAAGGTGTTCGGATTTCAGCCTGCCTCCATATTACTACTGAAACGGCAAACCTGGCTCTAACCCTGAAGGAGGGCGGAGCCAACATGGTTCTATGTGCCTCTAACCCGCTCAGCACTCAGGATGATGCCGCCGCTGCCTTGGTAGAATATGGAATCCCTACCAATGCCATCAAGGGAGAAGATGAGGAAACATATTATAAGCATATCAATACCGCTTTAGACCATAAACCACAGCTAACTATTGATGATGGTGCTGACCTAGTTACTACCCTTCATACCAAGCGAAGTGATTTAATCAGGAATGTCATCGGTGGCACTGAGGAAACCACTACCGGCGTCATCCGACTACGCAGCCTAGAGAAAGCAGGAAAGCTAAAGTATCCTATAATTGCGGTGAATGATGCCCAGACCAAGTATCTTTTTGATAATCGTTATGGCACCGGGCAGAGCACCATTGATGGTATTACCCGTGCTACCAATATCCTGTGGGCAGGTAAAAAGGTAGTGATTTGTGGCTATGGCTGGTGTGGGCACGGCATCGCTTTAAGAGCCAAAGGGCTAGGCTCTCAGGTGATTGTAACCGAGATAGAACCAGTCCGCGCCCTAGAGGCGATTATGGATGGCTACCAGGTTATGCCATTGATAGAAGCTGCCAAAGTGGGCGACATCTTCATTACTATCGCCGGTAATAAAAATGTTTTAGATAAAGCCCACTTCCAAGTAATGAAAGATGGGGCTATTCTAGCCAATAGCGGGCATTTTAATGTAGAAATAAATATTCCAGCTCTGGAAAGTCTGTCTCACCGTAAGCGACGCATACGACCCTTCGTTGACGAGTATACTCTGAGTAATGGTCGTCACCTTTACCTGCTGGGGGAGGGAAGATTGGTTAATCTAGCTGCCGCTGAAGGGCATCCGGCCAGCGTCATGGATATGAGCTTTGCCAACCAAGCCCTGTGTCTGGAGTATATGGTGAAAAATAGGAACCAACTTGAGGTTAAGGTTTACCCGGTTCCCAAAGAAATTGATAAACAAGTAGCTCGATTAAAGCTAAACTCCATGGGTATTGATATTGACAAGTTAACTCCAGAGCAAGAGAAATACCTGACTAGCTGGGAAGAAGGCACATAAGGGAGGAAAAATGACTAATAGCTTTAGTAGCTTACCAACCTATATGTTTACCTCAGAATCGGTTGCTGAAGGACACCCTGACAAGCTATGCGACCAGATATCTGATGCCATCCTTGACAACCTCCTTGAGAAAGACCCATATGCCAGGGTAGCCTGTGAGACAGCAGTAACCAATGGGTTGATAATTGTTATGGGCGAGATTACCACCGATTGCTACATTGAAATTCCTCAGATTGTGCGAGGAGTAGTCTGTGATATCGGTTATGTCCACCCCGAATATGGCTTTGAATATCAATCTTGCGGGGTGATGGTTTCCATTAAGGAACAATCTAGCGACATTGCCCTGGGAGTAGATAAATCACTAGAGGTTAAGACACGGTCAGTAACTAATGACCTTGACAAAATTGGGGCGGGTGACCAAGGGATGATGGTTGGCTTTGCCTGCACAGAGACACCTGAGCTTATGCCCCTGCCTATTTCTCTGGCCCATAAATTGTGTCGGCGGCTGGCTCAAGTGAGAAAGGATAAAACCCTACCCTACCTCCGCCCCGATGGGAAATCACAGGTAACCGTAGAATACCATAATGGTACTCCGAAGCGAGTAGATAGTGTAGTGCTGGGAGCCCAACATAACCCTGATGTCAGCCACGCGCAAATTGAGCAAGATATCATTGAGCAGGTAATCAAGGTGGTTATCCCCGCTTCACTAATAGACGACAAAACTAAATATTATGTCAACGCTACGGGTCGATTTGTGATTGGCGGACCAGTCTCCGACACCGGTTTCACCGGTCGCAAGATTCTGGTTGACACCTATGGTGGCATTGCCCGACACGGAGGTGGCTGCTTCTCAGGCAAAGACCCGACTAAGGTTGACCGCTCGGCAGCCTATATGGCTCGCTATATAGCTAAGAACATTGTCGCTGCCGGACTGGCTGAGCGTTTGGAAATCCAGATTTCCTATGCTATTGGCGTCGCCCACCCGCTCTCCATCTCTATTGAAACCTTCGGCACGGCCAAGGTTGACCAGCAGCTTATCATCAACCTAATCAATAAACACTTTGACCTCAGACCCGAAGCCATTATCCGAGCCCTTGACCTGCGCCGTCCTATATACAGGCAGACCGCTGCCTATGGGCACTTCGGACGAGACGACCTTGACCTGCCTTGGGAGAAAACCGACAAAGCCGAGATTTTGAGGAAAGAGGCATTGGGGAGGTAGTAAATTCTTAGGCGGAAGATATGGAAGCATGGCAAATTGAATTATTAAAGATTGGTGGCACAGCACTAATTGCTTTCTTCGGTGGTCTTGGTAGTTACTGGCTTTATCTACGTAAGCGTAAGATTGAGAACGCTCCAGATAAGGAAAAACTGCAAGAAGCCGAAAAGTTAACAACTCTGCTTATACAGCATCGGAAACATAATATATCCCCAACAGAATTGTGGGAGTTCAAGGAAAGGATGCTGTCTCGTGCCTCTCAAGATGAAGTAGAATGGCGTAGCAAAGATGAGATTTTAGAAGCTGAAGAGGAGTTTTTTGCTAAGGCTTGGTATGGCAGACATAAATTGCTAGAAAGCATGGTAGAATCAGGTAAAGAAAAGGTTACTCCTGAAATATGGCAAGAAGCTCTTAAAGCTGCTAAAAAAATAGAGGGAAAATATGGTAAAGAACAACTAGCTTCTTGGGATGATTTTGAGTGGGGAATGCTAAGCGGTAAACTTTCAGCACTCAGATGGGTCTCTGGTGACGAATGGGATATGTTGGACACTTAATCAGTTGCCCATCAATATAAAAATCTAAAGGAAAGTTTGAAGGGGCGAAGCCCCTCTAAAGAAAATATTCCCCTTCCCCTTATCAATGGGAAGGGGATAAAGGGGATAGGGTTACCTAATAAAAGGAGATTGCTTCGCTTGGCTCGCAATGACAGGATGGAAAAGGTAATATTATGCTGGAGTGGTGGTAAAGATAGCGCGATTAGCCTTTATGAAATTCAAAAAGGCAAAAAGTATGAAGTAGTATCTTTACTAACCACAATAACTGAGGATTATGACAGAGTTAGCCTGCATGGTGTGCCCAGGATTCTGGTTGAGCAGCAGGCATACTCCCTAGGTTTACCTATTGAGGAGGTATTTATTTCTAAGGCTTCTTCCAATGAAGAATATGAGTCTAAGATGAAAGAAACCCTTACCAGATTTAAACAAAATGGTGTTTCCTCAGTAGTTTTTGGTGATGTTTTTTTGGAAGATGTAAGGCAATATCGGGAAAATAATCTGTCAAAGCTAGAGATGAAGGGGCTCTTCCCTGTATGGGGGAGGGATACTGCTGAACTTACCAGGTCATTTATAGCCTTAGGCTTCCAAGCCATCACTACCTGTGTCGATTCAAAGGTTCTGGATAAGAGATTCCTAGGCAGGATGGTTGATAAACATTTTTTAGCCGAGCTTCCACCTAATGTGGACCCCGGGGGTGAGAATGGGGAGTTTCATTCCTTCGTCTTTAACGGGCCAATATTCAAAGAGAGGATAGCCTATACTTTAGGCGAACAGGTGCTAAGGGATTCACGTTACTTTTGCGATTTGTTACCAATAAAAACCTGAAGGAGAGAGGGATAAAGGGGGTGAGGTTAATAGAAAGTCCCATTAAATTTGGCACTGATGGCTGGCGAGGGGTTATCGCCCAGGATTTTACCTTTGATAATGTGCGGGCTTGTGCTCAGGGGGTAGCTGACTACCTTAAACAAACAGGACTAGCCCAACGGGGGCTAATTGTGGGCTATGACAACCGCTTTGCTTCTGAGGACTTTGCCTCAGCAGCGGCTGAGGTAATCGCCGGTAACGAAATAAAGGTATACCTGTGCCCCAAAGCAACGCCAACGCCAGTGATAAGCTTTGGTGTTGTCGCTCAAAAGATAGGAGGAGCTATCATCATTACTGCTAGCCATAACGCAGCTATCTGGAATGGTTTTAAGTATAAATCTGAATTCGGCACCAGTGCTCCCTCCGAGGTTACAGCTAAAATAGAAGGCAATATTACCCACACTCTTGCTACAGGAAAAATAAACCAGATGCCGCTAGCTAAAGCCCTAGAACAAGGAATGGTAGAATATCTTGACCTGACTCCATTTTACTCTCACCAATTAGCTAAGCTCATTGACCTGAATGAGCTGCGCCAGGCTAAGCTAAAAGTAGTTGTTGACCCCATGTATGGGGCTGGCATTGGCTATTTCAAGATGCTATTAGGCGATGGAGCTATTGAGCTTATAGAGATAAATAATGAACGTAACCCTCTCTTCCCCGGGATTCAACCTGAGCCAATTGCGGCTAATTTAGCTAAGCTCTCAGCTACAGTTAAGAAGCAGGGGGCTAATATAGGCCTGGCTACTGATGGCGATGCTGACCGCATTGGCATTGTAGATGAAAACGGTGTGTTTCTAACTTCACTTCAGGTCTTTGCTCTGCTCGCTCTTTACCTTATGGAGATACGCAGTGAGCGAGGGCTTATAGTCAAAACAATAACTACTACCAGTATGCTCTACCGCTTAGGAGAAATATTTAAGGTGCCAGTTCGTGAGACGCCGGTAGGCTTTAAGTATGTTGCCCCGATAATGATAGCGGAAAATGCCCTAATCGGTGGGGAGGAAAGCGGGGGTTATGGCTTCCGGGGTCATATGCCAGAACGTGACGGCATCCTAGCCGGTCTCTATTTCCTTGACCTGATGCTCAAGACAGGTAAAAACCCGTCAGAACTCATAGATTATCTCTACAATAAGGTGGGACCTCATTACTTTAAACGTGTGGATATAGAATTTCCTGAGGAAGAGCGACAGGTGATAATTAATCGCATCAAGCATAACCTCCCCAAATCCATTGATGGCATTAAGGTAGTAAACTCGGACACTAAAGATGGCTTCCGATTTACCCTAGCTGATACCACCTGGCTACTTATTAGATTTTCTGGAACCGAGCCGGTGCTTCGCATCTATACCGAAAGCAATACCCCAGCCCGAGTAGAAAGACTACTTGAGCTGGGTAAAGAATTAGCTGGAGTTTAGGCAAGATTGATAAACAATATTAATCTAGATGACCCCCAGGTTTATAAGCAATACGACCTAGAAGGCATGCTAATCTGCTTTCACGAAATGCCACAGCTTTGTCAGCAAGCCTGGCAAATGGCTATGAAGTTCAACCTGCCTCAAGACTACTCCAAGGTTAATAAAGTAGTCATCCTGGGCATGGGCGGGTCAGCTATCGGTGGTGACTTGGTAAACAACCTGGCAGTATCGGAGGCTAAGCTCCCTATCCTTATCCACCGTGACTATAACTTGCCTGCCTTCATTGATGCCAAAACTTTGGTCATTGCCTCCAGCTACTCAGGGATGACCGAGGAAACCATATCCTCATTTGAACAGGCAGTAGCGACCGAGGCAAAGAAGCTGGTAATTACCACCGGTGGTAAGCTGAAAACTATGGCTGAGGAAAGAAATGTCCCTGTTTTTAGCTTTGCTTATAAGGCTCAACCCCGTGCCGCTTTAGCCTTTAGCTTCATCCCTATCCTCTGTTTTTTGCAAAAGCTCGGCTTCATCAGTGATAAATCGGCTCAGGTAACTGAAACAGTCCAAGTATTACAAGAACTATCCCAAAGGATAAATGAGAGCGTGCTTTTACCCCGCAATTCGGCTAAACAACTGGCAAACAGGTTATTTGGGCATTTACCAGTGCTATATGGTGGTGGCATTGTCTCTGAGGTAGCACACCGCTGGAAAACCCAGCTTAATGAGAATAGTAAAGCCTGGGCTTTCTACGAGGTTTTCCCTGAACTTAACCATAACGCTGTGGTTGGCTACCAGTTTCCAAAAGAGTTAGCCAGTAAAATAGTGGTGATTCTGCTTCGGTCAGCTCATCTGCCAAAGCGGATTCAGCTCCGCTACCAGATAACCTGCCAACTCTTAGAACAGGCTAAAGTTGATTACCAAATTATAGATGGAGATGGCATCAGTCCGCTGAGCCAGATGATGAGCCTGGTGCTCTACGGCGACTATGTCAGCTACTACCTAGCAGTTTTATATAAGATTGACCCAACGCTGGTAAAAGCCATAGACTTTCTGAAAGAACAGCTTGCGCAGAATAAGGGGAGCAAGTAGCCTGACAATGAACTATTTTGCCTATGGGACTAATCTAAACCGCAAGCAGATGTTGGAACGCTGTCCAGAGGGCAAGCCAAAGCTTATAGCCACTCTTCATAATTACAGGTTGGTATTCGTCGGCTGGTCCAGGCAGTGGCGGGGTGGAGTCGTCAGCATCAGACGTTCCAGCGGTGAAAGGGTCTCGGGCGCCATCTATGAAGTCTCGGAAGAATGCCTAAAACGGTTAGATAGATATGAAGGCAGCGATTATCAACGGTTAAATGTTATAGTCAATAATGAAGATGGTGAGCCTGTAGAAGCTATAACTTACACCAATACTCGGCAAGCCGAAGAAACCAAGCCTTCAATGGAGTATTTATCCATCATCCAGCAGGGCTACAAAGACTGGGGAATCATCTGACTTTTTGCTCAGTAAAAAGCCGTAGATTACTTAAAGGACAGCTTGTTACAGATAAAAAGCGATTCTTACTGCTCAATAGGGCTTTTACCGCTTGGTGTATTGAGGAGCCTTGCGAGCCCGCTTGAGACCAACCTTCTTTCTTTCCTTAGCCCGAGCATCACGGGTAAGCAGTCCGTACTGACGTAGTAAGGGCTTGAGGCCGTCATCGGCTCTTACCAAGGCGCGAGCAATACCATGAGAGATGGCACCGCTCTGCCCCGAGATACCACCCCCAGCTACCTTAACCACAGCATTATACTTCCTGATACTATCAGTAACTAAAAGGGGTTGCAGTATTGTCTGGCGATGCTCAAGGCGGGGTAACAGTTCCTCGTAAGGCACACCATTTATAATAATAGCGCCATCTCCAGCAAATAGTCTTACCCGAGCCACTGCTGTCTTACGTCTGCCTGTCCCGTAAAAATAGGTTTGCTTTTCCAACCTCACTCCTCTAAAATTTCTTTTGAGCTAGCCTTCACCTGAGCCAGATGGGGGTGGGTATCACCAGCATAGACCTTAAGCTTTTTCATCATGCTAGCCCCCAGCCGAGTATGAGGCACCATGCCCTTGACAGCATACTCAATCACCCGGGTAGGATTAGTCTGCATCATTTTCTCCAAACTGATGCTTTTAAATCCCCCGGGATATCCTGAATGCCGATAATAGAGCTTCTGCTTAGCCTTATTGCCGGTAACACGAATTTTGTCGGCATTAATAATGACAACAAAATCGCCTACATCCAGATTACGGCTGAATATTGGTTTGTGCTTGCCCATAAGTAGGCTAGCAACTTGAGTGGCTAGCCTACCTAAAATTTTGCCTGAGGCATCAATAACATGCCACTCCCGCTTAATATCAGAGGCATTAGTGCTATAGGTTTTCATTGTAATTCCCCCTCAAAGGGGCGTAAATAATTCACCCGCATAAGGCACAGCCCACAAGCAGGAGCAGTTGGTCCAGCCAGACTAGGTTTTTTCGCCTCAATTATACTACGAAACTCGTCAATGCTCATCTTAGTTAAACCGACTCTGATTAAGGCACCTACCGTGTTGCGCACCTGATGAGGTAAGAAGGAGTTAGCCACCATATTGAATATAACCAATTCCCCAGCCTTCTCCACTCCCGCTTTATATACCCTGCGCCTTGGGTTCTTTCTTCCAACCCCGATGCTGCTGGCAAATGAGGTAAAGTCATGCTCACCAACCAGAGCCTGACACGCCCGATTCATAGCTTCAATATCCAGATGCCCAGCAACAAGGTAAGAAAAGCCTCTGTTGAGTGGAGACCGGGTTAAGCTATTCAGTATATAGTAGTTATATTCACGGCTAAGAGCACCACGCCTAACATTAAAAGAATCATCTACTCTATATGCCATCTTAATCGCAATATCCCTAGGTAAATAGTAGTTTAGCCCGGCAACAAATGTCTGTGGGGGGAGAGGCGACCTAGTCCTAAAGCTACCCACCTGCCCCTTAGCATAAACTCCAGCATCAGTTCGACTAGCCGCCGCCAGCCGAGTCCTTTGTCTAGTAAGCTTCCACAGCGCTTTCTCCACCTCCCCTTGAATAGTAGGCAGACCATCCTGTAACTGGAAGCCATGATAGTGTGTGCCATCATATTCCATAATTAATACAATCCTGGTGGTTGTTGCCAAGCTGACAGTCCTCATCTACTTCACCAACTCAAACTGAACCATAGCCGCCCCATCACCCAACCTAGGTCCTAACTTAGTGATACGAGTATAGCCACCTGGGCGCTCGGCATACTTTGAGGCAAGTTCAGTAAATACCTTCTCAACCACCTTTTCGTCTATGATAAATGCCAGTGCCTGGCGGCGGGAGTGAAGTCCACCTTCCTTACCCAAGGTAATCATTTTCTCAGCCAGGCCACGCACTTCCTTAGCTTTAGCCTCGGTAGTAATAATCTTTTCATAGCCCAAAAGGTCAGTCACCAAGTTACGATACATCGCCCGCCTGTGACTTGAAGTCCTGCCTAATTTTCTACCAGCTACTTTATGCCTCATGGTTATCCCCACCTCAGCCAACGACCGAGTGCAACTTATCACCAGTGTTGTCACTCCTCAGGCTGACTCTCTCCTATCTCTCCTTTAACCTGGGGGGCAAGAGACAGCCCTAATGCCTTGAGACGCTCATCTATCTCCCTTTTAGACTTCTGCCCAAAATTCCGTAGCGAAAGCAATCCCTTCTCACCTTTACTTATGATTTCCCCCACCGTAGCAATGCCGGCGCGCCGCAAGCAATTCATGGTGCGCACTGATAGGTCCAGTTGCTCCACAGGCATATTATATTGCTCATCAGGGATAAGTAAGCGGA
>DAOWJH010000083.1 GCA_030640495.1 Dehalococcoidia bacterium
ACGCTATGACAGTCAAGATTGTGACTGATAGTGTTGCTGATTTGCCACCTGAGGTGGTTCAGGAGCTAGGAATCACAGTAGTTCCGCTAAATCTTCGCTTTGGAGAAGAGGTCTATCGCGACGGAATTGACCTGACTGCTGAGCAGTTCTATGACAGGCTGCAGCATAGCCAAATTCTACCGGTTACTTCAGTGCCATCACCAGCAGCCTTTGCCGAGGCATACGATAAGCTGGCCGAAGAAACCGATGAAATCCTCGCCATCAGTCTTAGTTCTAAGCTCAGTGGTACCTATGAGGTGGCGTTGCAGAGTATAGGGTTAATGAAGCGGAAATGCCGGGTAGAAGTAATTGATTCGCAGTCAGCTATCATGGGGGAGGGGCTTATAGTTATTACTGCGGCTAGAGCAGCTCAGGCTGGAGCTAGCTTTGACGAGGTAAAGGATATCGCCCAGCGCAATGTAAAGCGTGTTGAATTCCGCGCCGCCTTTGATACCCTGGAGTATCTGAAACGGGGTGGGCGCATTGGCGCCGCCCAGGCTCTTATGGGGTCAGTGCTTAAAATAAATCCCATTATAACTATAAAAGATGGGGTGGTTCACCCGGCTGGTAGGGAGCGCTCTCGGGCTAAGGCGATTGACCACTTGTGTCACTTTGCTATGGGCTATGCCCATATTGAGGAGATGGCGATTGAGGATGCGACCACTCCTGATGATGCCGAGATGCTGGCGGAGCGGCTCAGTGTTAAGTTTCCCAAAGAGCGTATCTACCGCTCAAAGACAAGCCCGGTAATCGGCACCCATACCGGTCCTCATATTCTTATTGTATCTGTGTTAGGAGATAGTGAGTAGGTTTTATGACAGTTAAGATTGTAACTGATAGCACTGCTGACCTTCCCGTCCTGTTGGCTCAAGAACTTGGGATTACCGTGGTGCCAGTCTATGTGCGCTTTGGCCAAAAGGTGTATCGGGATAGGGTTGATATAAGCGAGACTGAGTTTTACCAGAAACTGGTGGAGAGCCCTGTTCATCCTACTACCTCCCAGCCTTCGCCGGCGGATTTTGCCGATGTCTACAAGAAACTTTCTAGAGAGGCTGATGAAATAGTCTCCATCCAGGTTACCAGCAAATTAAGTGGCACCTATAACTCAGCCTTGCAGGGCAGGGAGCTAGCCGAGATGGGGCATCCTATTGAGGTAGTAGATTCTCTTTCCATATCTATGGGTTTAGGTCTGATAGCCATAACTGCTGCCAAAGCAGCTATGGCTGGAGAAAGCCTGCAGGCGGTAATGGAGGAGATAAGACAGTGCATTCCCTGCATACGCCTGCTTGGTGTTTTTGATACCCTTAAATACTTGCTTTTGGGGGGACGCATCGGTAAGGCCAAGGCGTTATTGGGCAGTGTGCTCAATGTGAAGCCTTTGCTTACCATGCGCGATGGCGAGCTTTTACCGGCTGGTCTAGCCCGCACCCGCAGCAAGGGCATAGACCGTTTATTTGACCTGGTAAAAAATGCCTTGAATATTCAAGAATTAGCTATTGTTCACAGCACTACGCCTGACGAAGCCGGTTCACTCAAGGAGCGTATTGCTTCTATCTTTGACCGGGAACGGATTCACATTGCTAGGCTGGGACCAGCCCTGGGGGTTCATGGTGGTCCAGGCGCTCTAATTTTAGCCTTAATGGAGAAGGTAAGTAGCATCAGGCAGGAGGCTAGCCAAAGCGAGCCGGCAAAGAGGCGGATTTCCTTGCCATCTCTACATATACCAAAGTTGAACTGCTCTCGCTGTTAGCTATTGCCAGGGTGACCGGAGGCAGGGTCTTGTCAATAAATGTTGAGCCGCTGCGTAAGATTCTTGAGCTTGAGCACAAAAAGGGTTATGTAGATTCAGCAGTAATCGGTGGTTTGGATAGATTCCTCGGCAGCTGGGCTGGTCAGGCTATAGGCTCAATAACTAATCCTCAGCTTGTAAACCGTTTTTACACCCTTCACCTGGCTGATTCTGGCTATGCCTTGTTGACTAAACAGCAACGCAGAGACTGGGTAAAGGCTGTGCTTGACTTTTTAGCCGAGGCGGAGGGCAGGGGAAGGCAGAAGAGGGAAGCCAAGCCAACCCCCTTACCCGGCAGATTGCCTTCACGGTTAAGAGGGCAGACTACAGTGGTTAACCAATCCATTGATTCACCCATCACTGTCATTAGAGGCATTAGCTCAAGCCTGGCGACTAAGTTTAATAAGCTGGGCGTGAACACAGTTCGTGACCTGCTCTATTTCTTCCCCCGCCGCCACCTTGATTACAGCCAGAGGAAGTCTATCTCGCAGCTTACTGAGGGGGAGGAGGAGACTATTATTGCTAATGTGTGGCAGGCTCGTGAGATTAGGCTGGGTGGCAGGCGGAGTACTGAGGCTATTGTTGGTGATGAGACAGGCAATGTCAGGGTGGTATGGTTTAATAATCCCTACCTGGCAAAGAAGCTACCCACTAACACCCGTGTGGTTCTTAGTGGCCGGGTAAGCTTGTTTAACGGGCGACCCGTGTTTGAATCTCCGGAGTGGGAGCTGGTGGAGGATAAAGAGCTGATTCACACCGGGCGCCTGGTTCCCCTCTATCCCCTTACTCAAGGGTTACGCCCCCGCCAGGTAAGAAAACTGATGAAAGAGGTAATTGACCGGTGGGCATGGCAGATAGCGGATTTTTTACCCCCACAGTTGAAAGAGCGGTGTAACCTGCTGGAGCTACCCCAGGCTATAAGTCAGGCTCATTATCCCGAAGATGAAGCAGTGAAGGCTCAGGCAAGGGTTCGTCTGGCTTTTGACGAGCTCTTCCTCCTCCAGTTGGGCGTGCTGAGCAAAAAGCGCAACTGGCAGGAGAGCCAGCCGGGTAGTCCTTTTAGTGTTGAGGCATCGGTGCTGGACGCCTTTCTACAGTCTTTACCCTTTGAGCTAACTGCAGCCCAGCAAAAAGTTCTCAAGGAGCTGCTGGCTGATTTGCAGAAACCGCAACCGATGTCTAGGCTACTCCAGGGAGAAGTAGGTAGTGGCAAAACCGTAGTAGCTACGGCAGCCTTACTTATGGCTGCTGCCAATGATTATCAGGAGGCTTTTATGGCGCCTACTGAGATTCTGGCTGAGCAACATTTCGCTACTATCTGTCAGCTCCTATCTGGAGTAGGACATCTTGAGAGGGAGGAGGACTACCTGTGTAGTTACTCTGGGCTTTTACCCCGCCCGCTCACTGTAGCTCTACTTATTGGTGATATTAGCCAGGTCAGGAAACAGGAACTCCAGCAGTACATTCTGGACGGGGATATAGATATTGTTATCGGTACCCACGCTCTTATTCAAAAGGGAGTGGAGTTCCGACGTTTAGGATTAGCTGTGGTTGATGAGCAGCACCGATTTGGCGTTACCCAGCGCTCGGCACTACGGCAGAAGGGGCTCAGACCTCATATTTTGGTGATGACGGCTACACCTATCCCACGAACTCTAGCCTTGACCCTATATGGTGACCTTGACCTGTCGGTTATAGACCAGCTCCCCCCCGGGAGGCAGGCAGTAAAGACCAAGTGGCTTAAACCGGAACAGAGGGAAAGTGCCTACGCTTTTATCCGTCGTCAGGTAGCTAGCGGTCGTCAAGCCTTTATCATCTGCCCCCTCATTGAGGAGTCAGAGGTTATTCAGGCAAGAGCAGCAATTGCTGAATATGAACGCCTGTCTCAAGCGGTCTTCCCTGAACTGAGGGTAGGCTTGCTTCACGGGCGCATGCCGGCTGCGGAAAAGGATAAGGTAATGCGTCGCTTCCGCTCCGGTGAGGTGGATATCCTGGTTTCAACCCCGGTGGTAGAGGTTGGTATAGATGTGCCTAACGCCACGGTAATGCTGGTAGAAAGTGCTGACCGGTTTGGTCTGTCGCAATTGCACCAGTTCCGGGGTAGAGTAGGGCGGGGACAGGAGCAAAGCTACTGCATGCTGCTGGCTCAGAACCCTTCGGTAGTAGCTAAAGAGCGTCTGGACTTAATAGAGAAGATTCAGGATGGCTTTGAGTTGGCTGAGGAGGACTTAAAACTGCGCGGTCCGGGAGAGTTCTTCGGCACAAGGCAGAGCGGACTGCCTGACCTCCGTATGGCTAAGCT
>DAOWJH010000066.1 GCA_030640495.1 Dehalococcoidia bacterium
AAGACTCAGTGGCATTGCTTCACAGACAGCCCAATATATAGCTGAAACCCACGGACTTGCCGCCAGGATTACTGATACCCGCAAAACTACCCCCGGCCTCAGGCTATTGGAGAAGTATGCGGTGCGTGTCGGTGGCGGGCAAAACCACCGCTTTCACCTGGGTGATGGCATCCTGATTAAGGATAACCATATAGCAGCACTACGCGCCCTAGGTATGAGCCTGAAGGATATTGTGGCTAAGGCTAAACAGAATGCCCCCCAAGGCTTAAAAGTTGAAGTGGAGGTCAACACTACTCAGGAGGCTCGGGAGGCAGCTGATGCCGGGGCTGACATAATTATGCTAGATAATATGAGCCCCGATGAAATGCGCCGTGTAGTCAGCTTAATCCCGGGGCAGGTTAAGACTGAAGCCTCAGGGGGTATCACCCTGGCTAATGTCCGAACTGTGGCTATGGCTGGGGTTGATGTCATCTCCATTGGTGCCCTCACCCACTCCTCAAAAGCCCTGGATATCAGCCTTGAACTTGAGCCCCAGACCCTCAACCTAATCTAGACCGATTGGTCTTCCTGGCACTGGCCAGATAACTCTCACCGCTCTCATCTATCTTGATATCGGTAAACCCAGCCACTGACAGCATTATTCTCATCTCACGCTCATTGGGAAGGATATCGTTCTCCACTGCCGGGATTCGGCGGTGAAGCTGGTTAATTTCCGCCCGGCTTGAGGTATGGCAAATGAATAGTCTACCACCATTCTTAAGTACGCGATTAACTTCACTGAGAGTCCTCGGTTTATCTTGGAAGTGGGGAAAGCTGGAATAGCAGACCACAACATCAAAGACCCCCTCAAGCAAAGGCGCACTGGTTATATCGGCGTGAAGGTACTCAATATTTCCGTCAAAGCCCTTAGCTTGGGCTTTTCTCAACATCTCCTCAGCAAAGTCCAGAGCAATTAATCGTCCGTTCTTCCCAACCTTGTTTGATATAAAGGGGATGAAAACACCGGTTCCACTCCCAACATCAAGCACCGTAGAGCCAGGCTCAATCTTCAGGCGCTGAACCATTCGCTCCAGTTTGGTTGTGTCCTTTTCCGAATCAGTCTCATCCCAGACGGTCGCCCTCTGGTTGAAATATGCCTTAATCACTGCCTCCCCTCCACCAGCAGTTTTTGCTGCCAGCCCTTTACCTTCCTCTTTGGGGAGAAAATAGCGGTTATCATAAAGACTACCGATGAGGTAACTACTATGGTGGCGCCACTGGGAATGTTGAAAAGGTAAGAGAATAAGAGGCCTGTCCACCCGGAGAGAACACCAAAGCCTGCCGAGAGCAAAAACATTCGTTTCATGCTGTAGGTAAGCTGGTAGGCAGCCGCCGCCGGATTAAGAATGAGACTGAAGATAAGTAGCCCACCAATAGAGCGCAGGGACGCAGTAATAGTGGCACCAGTTAAGAACAGGACACCATATAAAATCACTGTAGCCGGTATACCCACTGAGCGGGCCATATCACGGTGAAAAATGGTGGCTTGAATTTCCTTGTAGAAGACAAAAACCAACCCCACCACCACAATGGTCACTATCCCCAGAAATATGATATCGCTTCTGGTATTGGTCAGAATACTGCCCCACAATAGTTCAAGAGCTCCTGATTTGGTGCCGGGCATCAGCCCCATAAACAGGAAGGCAATCCCCAGCATAAAAGAAAAAATGACTCCTAATGATGTTTCAGGACTAAGCTCCCCACGGTCAGCCAGAGGCCCAATAATAGCTGCGGAGAGAAGGCTAAGGGCAAAGGCACCTATCAAGGGGTTAAAACCCAACCACAGCCCAAGTAGGGCTCCAGCAAAGGCGGCATGTGACATACACACGCCGATAAACGGCATGTGCATTAGCACCACGAAAACACCGATGGTAGCACAGGTAATACCACCCAGAAAGGCAGAAAGGATAGCATTCTGCATGAATTGGTAGCCAAAGATGGACAGCTCCAAACCTAAGACTCCTTAGCGTTAAACCAAAATGGCTTCTTGCCGCCTCGCCTTAACTGCCGAGACGGGCATATCATATAACTGACTGAGGTTATTGTCAGTGAGCAGTTTTTCAGGAGAACCCTCACCCCAGATGAGACCTTCCCTCATTAGCACCACTCGGTCACAAGCCATAGGCAGAGAGCTGAGGTCATGGGTGACAAATAGGGTGGTGAGGCGCCGTGAATCGTGAATTAGCTTCACCAACTCTAGTATATCGATTTGTGCTTTCCAGTCCAGCGAGGCAGTTGGCTCATCAAGCAGAAATAATTCCGGCTCCTGCGCCAGGCAGCGGGCGATGGCTACCCGTTGCTGCTCACCCCCGGAGAGGTGGCCGATGGGTCGCTGGGCAAGGTGGCTCATACCCACTAAGGCTAACATCTCGTCCACGACTTCCCAGTCGTGCTTGCCTGGTCTTCTAAGTAACCCCAAAAGCCCGTAGCGACCTATCATCACTACTTCACGAACATTCATCGGCATCCTGGGGTCTATGTTCTGAACTTGAGCAACATAGCCAACCTTTTTCCTTAAGGAATGACCATTGCCTGAAGTGAGGTAATCCCCCAGTACCCACACTCGTCCGCTGAGCAGTTTGCCCATCCCATTAACTATGGTAAGCAGCGTGGTCTTCCCGGCACCGTTGGGACCAACTATGCCAACGAACCCTCCCGACTTTACCTTAAGAGATACGCCGCGGAGGGCAACATCTTCCCGATAAGAAACCACGGCATTCTCAATATTTATCACGATATCGCTCATCTGCTACCTCTCGTCCGCGGCTTAGTATATGGCTACTGAGCTATCGCCTCCAGTATTAGCTCAATATTTTTGTCTATAGCCTTTTCCCAGGTCTCGGTGTCATCAAAGCCACCGGGAAAATTAGACAGTATTATTCTTCGGCAGCCAAGTTCTTCGGCAATCCCGGCACCGGCATCCTGCCCGCTCTGCAGGTTATCAATAATCAGGGTTACCTTCGCCTCTCTACCACTGTCCACCAGCTCCTTTACTACCTGGGGGGTAAGT
>DAOWJH010000096.1 GCA_030640495.1 Dehalococcoidia bacterium
CCCCATTGTCCGAATCACCACAAATGTTTTGGTCTCGTTATTCGGCTACCCTATCAGCCTTAGCTATAACCTCTTGTGGAATGGTTATGCCCATTCTCTCCGCTGCACCAGTATTGACTACCAGCTTACAAGCTTCCGGAGCGCAACATACAACCGGAATATCACCGGCGAATTCACCATTTAGTATTCGTGCCGCATAGCGTCCTGCCTCCTCACCTATCCAGGTATAGTCGGCACCCTGAGCGGCAATGCAACCCCGGTCAACCATGTCTCCGGTAGAGCCAAAGAAGGGTATCTGGTTCTCTTCGGCAACAGCGATTATAGCTTCAAGCCCGGAGACAGCAGTATTGTCGGTGGGAATGTAGATGGCATCACACCGGCCAATGAGGCTAGCGGCGGCAGTTGCTACGTCGGCTGTTGTCGTGCAAGTTACCTCTACCAGCTCCTCAATGCCAACATCAGCCATAATTTCTTTCAACTGGTCCATCTGCACGACAGAGTTCGTTTCGCCGGCGTTGTAAATCACCCCAAGCACCTTAAGGTCGGGCATAATCTCCTTAATCATCTCCATCTGAGCCTTCATATCAGCCATATCACTGACGCCAGTTACATTGTCAGGGCGAGGGGCATCCCAGGTAGACACTATTTCAGCTGCGGCTGGAGCAGTGCAGGTGCTGAAAACCACAGGGATTCCTGAGCCTTCAGCGGCAGCCACGCAGGCTTGAGCGTTTGGGGTAGTGATAGCATGAATTAAATCCACTTTTTCCGAGACAAACCGGTCAGCAATTGACTTGGCTATAGACATATCACCCTCAGCACACAGAAAAGTATACTCAATATTTTCCCCCTCAATAAAGCCGGCTTCAGCCATCGCCTGATGAAATCCCTCCTGGTCAGAGAACAGGTCGGGGTGCTCAATTATCACACACTCGCCAATCCTATACTCCATTTTTGGCTCACACGCGCTCAGCGAGGGTAGGGCTAAGGCTAATGCCAATACCAGACAAACACTGACCAGTATGCCAAATATTCCTTTGTTCATTTAAATCTCCTAAAAATTTTATTTTGATGAATCTACATACTAACTACATCCTAACTACATCTGTCACCCCCTTAATAAGCCCAGTATTTTTTTAAAAGCCTCGCTGCAAAACTGTCTTCAGTTTATTATTGCTCAAGGCAGCTATTCCCAGCTCCTGAAGCGACCTCCCCTGCCTACGGTAATCTGTCTGGTTTATCACTGAGGCCAGTTCAATCACAGCGTCAATAATTGGGGTAGCAATGCCGAGCTTGTGCGCCAGTTGCGCTGCAGGAACCAATCCGTAAGGGACATCTTCAGTTACATACCTGCTTTTCATTGATGACGGACCAGAAATATTAGCCACAGTGCCCTCTTTATCAAAAGCAGCCCTAAAACAGACAGACATAATGGTGCTCTTTGACCAGAATGATTCCTCAGGGTATTCAAGCATTTTTGTACCGACGGCACTGGCTACTTTGGCTACTTCCTCATAAACTGTCTTAATTGCCCTAGCTACCGATAGAGTAGTGCCGTACTTATAAAAGTAAAAGTCCTTGTGCAGGGTATCAATCCAAGCAGCATTCAGGACTGCCCCAACAGGGTGAACAATTGGATTTAGATTATTTAAAGAAGTAGCCAGCACGTTCTCGCCGGCAACCACCGGGTAGATATCCTTCAGGTGGTTAATGACCTTATCTGTATCCTTTGCTGGGAAGGCGGATACTAGCAGCTTTGTAGCTTCAACAAATATCCTTATTCTGGCTGGAGCTTCTAACCGACAGCCCCAGGGAAGGGTATGCCCCTCTGCCAAGGTAATATTCTTCTTTATCCCTCTTTCTCTTAGCATAGTGGCAAATAGCAATGCCGAGAAGTTCCCAGGCCACATGACTATAGTCTGGCCATCTTCCAAGTAGGGCATTATGGAGGTGAAGAAGTGCTTATGCCCGATAGCTGGTATAGCCATCATAATATAGGCAGCATCCTTTATTGCCTGTTCAAAATTTGTGGTTGCTTTAGCTAGTTTGGCAATCCTTTCCTCTCCCCAGATGTCAACCAGGCATATCTCCTGCCGCTCAAGGGTGGTGCCGAAGCTATCCTTAAACTCAGGCGCTTCACATATATTTACCTCAAATCCCTTTAGCGTTAGGTCAGCAGCCATGGCATGAGCACCATGCCCCCCGCCTAATACAGCTATTTTTTTCAGCATCGGTTCCCTTTTTCTCCCTAGCCTACTTTATCTAATCCATATTCCTAATAAAAAGAACCCTCCTGCTTGGGAGGGTTCTTAATTAAACTTTCTTTACCTTAAGATTTGTTATTGATTTAGGTATTTACGTTTTCGTGCCAAAGCCTCCCAAGCGCATCTTATGCGCCCCGTAAAGGTGAAGTTGGTATAATACACTCCATGGAAGGCAATATAAATTGGCATTGTCTACATTCAGCCTCTTTGAAATTCACTCTATCACAAAAAATATAATATGTCAACACCTTGTGGGCTATATAACGATAGGAGCAATACCTCTGACCGGGCTTCACCCCCGGGAGCTTTAAGTTTGCCTCCAGTGCTGCTCCAGGTGTGGATGTCAACTACCGAATTTTGCTATAGTAAGAGACGTGGAAGAAAAGTGGCATAATCTCAGCACTGAACAGACATTGCAGATACTCCGCACGGCGCATTCTGGGCTTAGCGAGGTTGAGGCACAAGAGCGCGTGCTGCAATATGGCCTCAATGTACTGAAACTAAAGAAGAAAGCCCCGCCAGTGGTTGTTTTCCTGAGGCAATTCCTTAGTCCGCTTATCTATATTCTCTTGGCTGCAGCTATAATCTCGGCGATGGTAGAGCACTATTTAGATGCATATGTCATCGCCGGCATACTCATGCTTAATGCCATAATTGGTTTCACTCAAGAAACTAGAGCTGAAAAAGCTATGGAAGCCTTGATTCGGCTAGCTGCTCCCAAGGCCAAGGTAAGACGTAACGGCAAAGTAAAATTGATTCCTGCGGGGGAGGTAGTGCCCGGCGACATGGTAATCATGGAAGTCGGTGACAGAGTGCCTGCTGACGCCAGGATTATTGAAGCTGCGGAACTTAAGGCGAACGAGTCTGCCCTCACCGGAGAATCAATGCCCGTGGAGAAGCATACTGCTGTACTTCATGGAGAGATAACAGTAGCCGACAGGAAGAACATGGTGTACACACATACCACGATCAGTTCTGGGAAGGCTATTGCTGTGGCAGTGGCTACAGGTATGTCTACCGAAATAGGCAAGATCGCTTCTGCTATGGAAGAGGTAAAACCAGAGCAGACGCCTTTGCAGAAAAGTATTGCTAAGTTGAGCCACTTTGTCATTATTCTCTTTCTGGGCCTTTGTGCTCTCCTGGTGGTGGTTGGAATACTACAGGGGTTGGGCTTAGTAGATATATCACTGGTAGCTATTGCTGCTGCGGTCTCCGCTGTTCCTGAAGGGCTTCCCGCTGTGGTAACTGTAGTTCTCGCCACAGGGATGAAAGTGATGGCAGATCGCAATGCTATTATTCGCCGTCTGGTAGCTGTGGAGACGCTGGGCTCAGCCACTATTATCTGCTCTGACAAGACAGGAACCTTAACCTTAAACGAAATGACAGTGAAACAGATCTATGTTGATGGTGAGTCAATTGAAGTGACTGGTAAAGGCTATCAGCCGCAGGGGGAATTCCGCCGTGATGATCAGCTACTAGAGCCCCAAAGTGACCATGCCCTTAGTTTACTCCTCAAGATAGGAGCACTGTGTAACGATGCGCTACTCACCAAAGAGAGTGAGGAGGGCTACAACATCCTTGGCGACCCTACTGAAGGGGCCCTGGTAGTAGCTGCCGCTAAGGCAGGAGTGAACAAGGAGAAACTGGAGATGTCCTTTCCTCGTATAGATGAAATGCCCTTTCAGAGTGAAAAACAATATATGGCGACTCTTCATCCTAAAGATGGCGGAAAGGTAGTCTATGTGAAAGGCTCGGTAGAGAAGCTATTGCCAATGAGCCGCCATATTATCAAGGATGATAAAGTTATACAAATTCACGAAGCTGATATTCAGACTATTGAGGAGGCGGTGGCTTCTATGGCTATGGGAGGCATGAGAGTTCTTGCTTTTGCCTACACTGAGGTAGCTTCAAACTTTGAGGAATTGACCGATGAGATATTAAAGGGGCAGCTAGTCTGGGTAGGTATGGTGGGAATGACTGATCCGCCCCGGGGAGAGGCAATAGAAGCCATGGCACTCTGTCGCCAAGCTGGTATTAAGGTGGTCATGATTACTGGAGACCATAAGTTGACGGCTGAATCCATTGCCCAACAGCTCAGCCTGCCTTCAGGAAAGGTTATAACTGGTGCCGAACTGATGAGAATGAGTGAAGAGGAGCTGGCACGGCAGGTAGAAGACATATCGGTCTTTGCCCGAATTGAACCACTGCAAAAGCTAAAGATAGTTGATGCACTGAAGAAAAAGGGGCAGGTAGTGGCCATGACGGGGGACGGAGTTAATGATGCCCCGGCTCTTAAATTAGCTGATATTGGCATCGCTATGGGTGTTAAGGGTACTGATGTAGCTAAGGAAGCCTCTGATATAGTATTAGCCGATGACAATTTCACTTCCATTGTAGCGGCGGTGGAGGAGGGCAGAACTATCTTTAATCGGCTTCGTAATGTGATAACTCTCCTCCTCAGCACCAACCTCGGCGAGCTCTTGGCTTTGTTGCTGTGCCTGGCCATAATAGGTCAGGTGCCTTTGCTAGCAGTGCAAATAATCTGGGTTAATTTAGTCACTGACACTGCTATAGCTATCCCGCTAGGGCTAGAACCAAAGGTGGGAGATGAACTCAGGAAACCTCCACGCCACCCTAAAGTGGGCCTTCTTTTCCCTGGTCTTCTGGCGCGCATTGGCTTTCTAGCGCTAATGATGGCTGTAGGAGTGTTCCTGGTGTTCAGATGGGCACAGGCTGGTTTAAGCCTGGAAGAGGCACGCACCACTGCTTTCTGTACCGTG
Organism: Dehalococcoidia bacterium; assembly: GCA_030640495.1. Classification (GTDB taxonomy): domain Bacteria; phylum Chloroflexota; class Dehalococcoidia; order Dehalococcoidales; family DAOWJH01; genus DAOWJH01. The sequence goes on from DAOWJH010000096.1 coordinate 5,042, forward strand.
GTCGTCTTTGAATGGTTCAAGGCTTTTCTTGTTCGCTCTGATGAACATACTGTGGCAAAGCTGGGAGTCTTCCGCAATCGCTGGCTCATTTTAGCCATCTCGGGAGCTATCATATTGCAGCTAGCAGTTGTGTATGCACCGCCTCTTCAGCTTGCTTTTCATACTGTGCCTCTGGGTATAAGGGAGTGGGGCATCATCCTTATAGGTCCCGTTTTCTTGTTTGCCCTAGAGGAATGCCGCAAGGCTTTCTTCCCTAACCTTTTCTCCTTTGGTAAATGGAGGCCATTACAAAAAAGCCGCTACCTAATAAGGCACTAGCTTCTAGACTGGGGTATGAGAAAATCATCGCTGGCGAACTCAACGCCTGCCGATCACGACCTGCGCCAAGTATGTATCATCGTCTATTTATTAACGAATAACCTATCGCTGACTTCCTTGGGCGACATTTTGCCACCAGATACGACCATCTTTAAGGCATCATCAACTGATATATTGGTCCGAATAACTTCACCTTCCCTGGCTATCTGCAGGAAACCCGAAGTTGGATTAGGAGAGGTCGGTACGAAGATGTTGAGCAGCTTCTCACCGGACTTGCTAGATGATTCATTGGTGACAAAGCCTATGGTCATCATACCCTTCCTGGGGAATTCTACGAGCACTACCTGTAGAAAGCCAGTTTTGCCGGGAGCAGAGAAGCTCTCCAGGATTTGTTTGATACCAGAGTACACTGGTCGAAACACTGGTACTTTTGCCAATAGGGACTCACCATAATGAATCAGCCTCCTTCCTCCAACATTACTAGCTATGATTCCAACCAGATAAATGAGAACTATTGTTATACCAAAACCCACACCGGGAATCGTGTGACCCCATACGGTCCTGATTGCAGGCTGCAAAATGCTGTCGATGGCGGTAAAAATCCAGACCAATATCAGTATGGTGGCACCGATAGGTACGACAATGAGAATGCCCGTGAGGAATTGCCTTCGCAATTTCTTGCCTAGCCGACCCCAGAATGCCCTCTGTATATGTTTCATTATCCTAAGCCCCCTTATTGATTTAAGCCGGTATTTCACCTGACATCTATTCTAACACTATGAACCGTTAATAAGAAGTGAGATTCAATGAGGATAAGACTGCTGAACAGAATTCAAGAAGGATAACAATCCAGAGGAGGGATGTTTATTCTTTCACCTTGAATAAACAGAATGGCTTTTTGTTAACTGGGTAACTCGCAGTCGAGTCTGAAAACTTCTCGTGGGGACATTGTCCTAGCTGCGGTAAAAAGCAAAAATAGAGTTGGCCTCAGAAACTGCCTAGAGACCTCCTTGGTGAACAAAAGCTCGTTTTGTTTACCCCCAAGAACCCCCACGTAGCGAAACGGGGCTTAGTGAATCCCCGTCATTTATGTCTTAGGTGTCTTTTTCATACCCCACTTTGTAAAAGCTAAAGTAGCAAACCCTACGATATTTATTGCAGCAAATGTCAGGGTAGCACATCTCCCCCAATTGAAAGCAAACTCATTGAGCAGAAGACCAATAGTCCCAACAATCAGAAAGATAAAAGCACCGGTGATAAGTATTGACTTTCCCATCGCTTTTCCCTCCTTTACCGTGGTACAAGTATAATTGATGCTACCTGAGTCAGCAAGGAACAGAGCTTGGTCTATCACCCATTTGAACGGAAGTCCATAATATTTACTCCGCTTGAGGTAACAATTACTCAGATTGTTACTTCGCCTGTCACCCTGGGGCAAGAGCGGGAGCCGGGCTGAAGCCCAGAATCTGTTGAAGCTTAGGCTGCACTCCCTTTAGAGAAAAAACCTCCCCCCACTTGACAGGGGAGGCAAAGGAGAATGGCATCTTAGCCAAAAAATTTTTTGATGGGCCGAAAAATAACCAGTTTTTGAACGCAACCGTTAGGCTGCCGGTCTTTGACTTTACTACCATGATTAACTGGGTCTATAATGCTGTAGTCCGGTGCCCCTTTGCTGGTTTTGTATAAAAGCTGTGGCTGAAGGAGGCAGACTAGCCCAACAACTCTAGAAGTCTAAACGGGATTCATATTTAATAAGGAGGACAGTGGATATGGAAAGGAAATCAGCAGTCGTGGACAGGGTTGCACCAATTAAACCGCGTTACCCTCTCCCTGGAGAGAAATTTGTGGTGGAGGGTCCGGTTGCCCCTCAATTGCGGCAGGTAAACCTTGGAATTGTAAAGAAGCGTGGCTGTTCCCCTAGGATTGAGCGACTCAGACGAGGCTACTTTGAAAATAGACCAACAGTCTGCATTCACCGCGCCAGAATTTACACCGAAGTCTACCAGGAAACTGAATCTGAGCCAGCAGTCATCAGAAGAGGAAAGGCGTTTAAGAGATATTGCCAGGAGAAACCAATTGTAATTCAGGATGGTGAATTAATTGTAGGTAGTCCCGGTTGTAGACCAAGGTATGTTACTATTGCCCCTGATTATTCCTGGCAATGGGTGTGGGATGAATTGGACGCCCTTTCCACAAGGCCACAGGACCCATACTTAATAAGTGAGGAGCAAAAAAGAGAACTTCGGGAGGAAATTCTTCCTTATTGGAAGGGTAAATCACTTCATGATTACTGCGACAGTCACGCGCCACCAGAAACCAAGAGGTTAACCTACCGAACTAATCTGGCAGGAATGGAATCTAAACGAATGAGAGGCATGGGACACTGTACGCCCGGGTATGGGAACAAGGTTTTCCCTGGAGGATTTAAGGGGATAGAAGAAACGGCAAAGGGAACTCTTAGTGGACTATCCTATGCAAACCCGACCGACCATGAAAAGATTCACTTCTTAGAGGCAGTCATAATGTGCTGTCAGGGCATGAAAATACTGGGGGAAAGGCATGCCGCTGAAGCCCGAAGATTAGCTGAAATCGAAGAGAATCAGGAGAGGAAGAAGGAATTACTTGAAATAGCCGAGATATGTGATTGGGTGCCATATAATCCGCCCCGAACTTTCCACGAAGCAGCACAGACATGCTGGTTTGTTCAGATGGGTGTAAAAATGGTGCAAGCTAGCACCAGTCACGGCTTAGGTCGATTTGACCAATATATGTATCCATATTATGAAAGAGATATAAGAGAGGGGAGACTAACCAAGGAAAAAGCACAAGAGGTAATTGAGTGCCTGTGGATTAAGAATGCTGAAGTAATACCGATACAGTCTGAATATGAGGCAAGACATCTCGCCGGCTACCAGCCTTTCCACAATGCTAATATTGGCGGTCTGACCAGGGAGGGGGCAGATGCTACTAATGAGCTGTCATATATGTGCCTGCAAGCAACATATGATGTAAGGCTAAATAGTCCTTCTCTGTCAATCAGGGTTCATAAGAATAGCCCTGATAAGCTTTTGATGAAAGTCGCTGAGGTGATACGGCTCGGTGGAGGTATGCCCCAAATCCATAATGATGAAGTAGGCATCCGAATGATGTTAGCCTGTGGCACTTCCGTTGAGGATGCCTATGACTACGACGTAAGGGGATGTAGTGAGGCACAGGTGCAGGGCAAAATGTGGAAATACAGTGACGGCGGAGCGCTTAATATGGGTGCCTGTGTTGAGTGGGCATTAAACGACGGGTATTCAAGGATGCTCAACACCCAAGAAAGGTGGGGATTACCCACCGGTGACCCCAGGAAATTTAACAGTTATGAGGCAGTAGAAGGTGCTTTTAAGCAACAACTGTCCTACCTGGAAAAGCACGCCTGCATTTCCGATATGATTATTGAAGAAGCTCATGCCAATGTGTGTCCTGAGCCTTACGTATCAACATTGTTGGAGGGTCCGGTGGAAAAGGGGATAGATTATCTCAAGGGCGGTTGCTTGTATAATGTAGGCCCGGCACCTCAATTCACTGGTTTAGCCGATGCCACCAATTCCCTGGCCGCAATTAAAAAACTTGTTTTTGATGATAAAACAATCACTATGGGCGAATTGATCGATGCCCTGGACAATAATTTTGAGGGGAGAGAAGATATACGGCTAATGCTGCTTAACCGTGGACCAAAATATGGGAAAGATGACGACTACGTTGACGATATAGCCAGAAGAATTGCTGATTTTTGCGCCGAGGAAGCCTCCAAGTATATGAGTATGAGAGGATGTAGATTCATTTCAGGGATGTACCCGGTATCGGCGAATACCCCCCTGGGTATGGTTGTTGGTGCCTTACCCTCAGGAAGGGTGGCGGGTACGCCTTTAGCCGATGGTATTTCCCCGCAGCAGGGAACAGATAAATCTCCAACAGAGGTTATTAAATCGGTTACCAAGTTTGACCATGCCAGGCACCTGGATGGTGGAATGCTGAATATCAAGTTTAGCCCCTCCGTTTTGGCTGACGAAAGGGGGCTGAGGAATTTTGTTTCCCTGGTAAGAACCTTTCTTGACCGCGGTGGGTGGCATATCCAGGTTAATGTGGTTGATGCCGCCATCCTGAAGAACGCACAGGAACACCCGGAGAAATACCCCACCTTGATGGTAAGAGTAGCCGGTTACAGCGCTTACTTTAATGACCTTTGCCGAGAAACCCAGAATGATATTATCAGCAGAGTAGAACATACTGGTATTTAGCAAGTGGACTTAAGTGTTATAGTTAAACGAGGAGGTTATGTACGCAGCAAGGCTTAAACAGCCTTGCTGCATTATTGATGAAGAATATAGAAGCAATAGTCTTTGATATTCAGAAATTTAGTGTTCATGACGGACCTGGCATCAGAACACTTATCTTTATGAAGGGATGTCCCCTAACTTGCATCTGGTGCTCTAATCCTGAATCCCAATCCACTACCCCAGAATTAATATACATGGGAGATAAGTGCATCCGCTGCAATAAATGCCTGGAGGTCTGCCCCAACCATGCCATCTCGGTAGAAGAAAATAGATTAGCCCATAATAAAGACCTGTGCCAGCTCTGTGGGAAATGCGTTGAGGTTTGCTATGCTGGAGCCAGAAAGATGTTTGGAATGGTGGTAGACGTAGATTACATTATCAAAGAAATAGAAAAGGATATCTTATTCTATAGGAACTCTGGAGGCGGTGTGACCTTCGGCGGCGGGGAGCCTGTTCTCTATCCCGATTTTATTAGCGCAGTTTCTGCAGAATGCCACAGTGAAGACATCCCTGTGGCAATAGAGACCTGCGGCTTTACCCCTTGGAGCAACTTTAAAAAAATCCTAGACAATATAGACCTGGTAATGTTTGATGTTAAGCATATGAACCCCAAAACGCATAAGGAGCTATGCGGTCATTCAAATCAATTAATATTAAACAATCTGAAGCGCCTTTCCCAAAGAAATGATATTGAAGTTGTGGTAAGGGTTCCCATCATACCCGGGCTAAATGATTCTAAGGACAATATCAGCAACACCATCAAATTTGTGGCATCACTAAGAGGTAACATCAAAAGGGTGGAGCTTTTGCCCTACCATAAGTTTGGCGAAAGCAAATATGAAAGGCTCGGAAGAAAATATGCCCTCAAGGGTCTGAAAATACCAAGTGATGAGCACATGCAGAACATTAAAAGAGCTATGGAAGGTTATGGGTTAAATATCCAGATAGGTGGCTGAAGAAGCCCGCTTGATATTAGATGGATGGTTTGGACTTGGTGAACCTGCGACTGCCGTTACCGGCACTATACTCAAAACTTCTTGAGCTAATCCAGGATAAAAACTGCCTAACTCGCCTGGTATCTAAGAGGTTGACTCGGTCAGTTGCTTACCCAGCTTTGTGGTGAGCCGCACAGGACTCGAACCTGTAACCTGCTGATTAAGAGTCAGCTGCTCTTCC
>DAOWJH010000016.1 GCA_030640495.1 Dehalococcoidia bacterium
ACTCTTATACGATACTCTTATACGACACTCATCTAGGCTAACCCATATTAATCCATATTATACACCCGCTTGTCAAGCCCCTTGGTCTAAAATATTTACGGTTTTAATCACAGTGGGCAAGGGGCTTTATTGTATGAAAGAGCAGGGTACGCCCGTTCCTTTTGGAGAAATGATTTGGCAGGTAAAGAACTAGGAGACTTCCTACGGCAATGCTATAAAGAGAGGTTTGTCCATACGGAGCCTTTCTATCGATGCCGGTCTTAGCCCGGGGACTGTTCACAATATCATCAACAGGCAATACCAGCCAAGTATATCCAACAAAAAGCCAAAATGTTACTCGGGTAATCGAGACTAATCGAGACGCCCGAGCGTTAATATCTCGGTATCCCCTGCCAGCCCTCGAGCATTCTCAAGAATAGCAGTTCATCCTCAGAGAGCGGCAGTAACGACGGCGGTGAAAGTCCTCCTAGTAGCCCCCCGAAAAAGGAAGTCGGTGGACTATACTCTTCAATCTCAGGAATGCTGATGCCAGCCAAGCTGGCGGCAAGGTCTATTGCTGTGTCTAGGCCTCCTAGATTATCTACTAGACCTAAGTCGAGCGCCTGACCTCCAGTATATAGTTGACCGGTAGCCAGCTGTCTCACTTCTACGACCGGTAGCCCGCGACCCTCGGCTACCGCAGCCACAAACTGTTCGTAAAGGTCATCAGTAATATCCTGCATTATCTGACGTTGCTCCTCAGTGAGAGGCCAAATACCCATATCCTTGTGCCTACCAGTCTTTATGGTTTCTAACTCCAGCCCTAACTTCTCTAGTAATCCTTCAATGTAGATAAAATGGCTGATAACACCTATACTACCAGTGAGAGTACCGGGGTTAGCTACGATTTTGTCGGCATATGCTGAGATGTAGTAACCGCCGGAGGCAGCTACATCCCCCATAGATATCACCACTGGCTTACCCGTTTCCTCTTTGAAACGGCGTACCTCCAAAGCAATCTCTTGGGAAGCTGCAGCCGACCCACCAGGACTATTGATACGCAATACCACCGCCTTTACCCCACCATCACTTTCAGCCTTCCCCAGGTAGTCCCGTACTAGCTTGGGGCTGATGCCTGCGGTTGTCAGCAGGCCGTCTTCACTGGAGCTAGCAATGATCCCGCTTAAGCGAATCACAGCTACTTTCCCTTTCCCCACCGTACAGCCGCTGAAGGAAAGTGTTAAGATGAGTACGAGTACCATTGTGAGGAATATTCGCCACTTTGTTGCTTTCATTCTATTCTACCTCCTTACCCCTCTACTGTTAGACTCAAGACTAATACTATCATATTTAGCTGGAAAAGATTCTCGGGTTTGTAGAAAAAGAGGAAGGGGTTCTGAAGATACTTATCGATGTCTTCAAGGTCAGCGATATCCTTATTATTGTAGTCTTCGTGCGAAGCTCACTCCTGGCACTCGTAAAAATCTTTCCACAATGGTACAAATCGTGTTTGATGGTCGAGAAACCAGAAACGGAGACTTTGGTACTGTATTTCCTCGCTGTCCGTGGTGACCTGCTCTGAACGTAAAACCACTGTTTGGGACACCTAACGCCAGATCCGAAGACCGATGCTCTGTCCGCTGAGCTATAGGCGCTAAACTGATGGGGTGAGTGGAGGGATTTGAACCCTCGTTCTCCAGGGCCACAACCTGGCGCCTTAGACCGCTAGGCGACACTCACCATAAGGAGGTGGCTTATCAACCCCCATCCCCTCTCCGAGTAGAGTCTATAATCTCCTGTTGATAATTGACCTCAATAAAATGCTCTTGCCTTGGATTTGCAGTATAGATATTATAGCTAAAAGCCCCTCTCTTTTCAATGAGCAGGCAGCTATCTTTATGCTAGCTCGACTACAGTAACCCCAGAGCCTCCCTCCCCATAATCACCGGGACGGTACGATTTGACCAATGGGTGGGTAGCAAGCTGTTCCCGAATTACCTGACGCAGAGTCCCTGTTCCCTTGCCGTGAATTACTCTAACCTGGTATAAACCAGCCATAAAAGCATCATTCAGGCATTGGTCAAGCTTTAACAACGCTTCATCTACCGTGAGCCGACGAAGATGCACTTCGTTGGTGGGTGGTGTTATATTAGTATGATATTTACTATTGCGCACCATAATTAATACTCCCGCCCTGATTTTAACACTGTATTAGGGATAGAACAATATAGTGTGCTCGTTCATATGATTAGTGACACATGGCCTCCCTTCCTGAGTATTCCTCCCGCTGCTGCAGGAATTTAAGTGGTGTCAGATAACCCAGTGCCTGATTGAGGGCGACGAGGTAAATATTGAGGGTGCGATACCCATAGGTGGCGATGATATTGTATCCATTACACCAAGATGTTCAGAATAGGCAAGAGTTAATAAAGAAGCTGCAATTTTTGGCCTTTTAGCTCTGTTTCATGCTCATCTGGGTCAAGAGCCATGAAACCCATTGCTCAATCCCTTGACTCGTAGCACAAGAGATTTGGAAAATTTCTACCTCTCGGTTTATCCCTTTTATTGCCTGAGAAAAGGCCTGGGTATCAAACTTGAGATAAGGTAGGAGGTCAATTTTGTTTATCAGCACGGCATCCGCTTGGTGGAACATCAAGGGATACTTAAATGGCTTATCATCCCCTTCAGGAACGCTGGAAATTAAGACCTTTCTATGCTCACCGAGAGCAAACTCAGCAGGGCAGATCAAATTGCCCACATTTTCGATAAGGAGTAGTTCAATATCCTGTAGGGGCACGTTGCTGAGGGCACTATAAGTCATATTAGCATCAAGGTGACATCCTCCGCCGGTATTTATCTGAACCACAGGCACCCCTTGTTTAGCAATTAGCTCAGCATCCAAGCTTGAACTGACATCACCTTCAATGACACCGACCCTGGTTTTCCCTTTCAGCCTGTTTATCGTTTCCAAAATGAGGCTAGTCTTGCCAGCGCCCGGCGAGGACATTAGGTTCACAGCGAATACCTGGTTACTATCAAGTAACTGTCGATTCCTCTCTGCCATTTGCTCATTAGCGCCAAGAATATCTTTAAGAACCTTTATTTCCATTCATTCTACCTCAATGCTTTCTACAAAAAGTTCTTGACCAGCTACGATTTCCATATTGTTACCCTGACAATAAGGGCAGGTCCAATCAAATTCCTTAAGCTTAAAGAGCTTATCACAGCCCCGGCAGCGAGCCGTTGTCGGAACCACGGTGAAGGAAAGAGCTGCCTTTTCAGCAATGGTTCCTTCACTGAGGAAACCGAAGTAGAACTGAACACACCCATCAACAACCCCAGTCATCTCCCCAATAACAAGGTTGATTCTCCCTACCTTCCTGGCTTCAGCCTTCTTGGCTTGTTCCAGGACAAGGTCGAGCATATTTTGAGTGATGGCAAGTTCATGCATCTTAACATATCCTAGGCAGCATGTCTCCAACTAACATGTCAATTATTCGGGAGGACCCCAGACAGGTTTTCATTACCACTCGACCGGGATATTCTGCCTTCACCTCGCCGATGATAGCTGCACCTTTTCCATAGTGATTTTCTCGCATTGCTTTGAGAACCTTATCGGCATCCTTAGCAGGGACTATAGCCACCAGCTTACCTTCGTTGGCTACATAAAGGGGGTCAAAGCCTAACATCTCACAAGCTGCCAGAACCTCTTCTCGCACCGGAACCTTCTCCTCTTCAATTCTTATGCTTACTTTTGATTGCTTTGCCAGTTCATTTAAGGTGGTAGCCAACCCGCCTCGGGTAGGGTCTCGTAAGCAATGAATATTTAGACTGGCTTTTAACATTTCAGCCACTAAGCTCCCTAATGGAGCACAATCACTCTCAAGCTGTGTAGAAAAGCTCAATCCTTCACGCTGGCTGAGCACGGCAATTCCATGGTCGCCTATGCTACCGCTTAGAATCACCTTATCTCCTGGACCCGCGTTGCCACCAGAGATATCGACCCCTTCCGGTATTATACCTATGCCAGCAGTATTGATAAAGAGCTTATCGGCGCTGCCACGATGTACCACCTTGGTATCTCCAGTGATGACTTCCGCTCCCGCCTCCTGAGCTGCCTTACGAACTGAGCTGACGATTTGATTCAACTCTCCTTGGGGAAGCCCCTCCTCGATGATGAAAGAAAGGCTTAAATAAAGGGGTTTAGCGCCAGACATGGCTAAGTCGTTCACTGTGCCACAGACGGCAAGCTTGCCAATATCTCCACCGGGGAAAAAGATAGGGCTCACCACATAGCTATCGGTGGTGAAGGCCAGCCTTCCGCTCAAGTCAAAAACGGCGGAGTCGTCCAACTTAGCCAAAAGGGGATTAGCAAAAGCCTTGAGGAAACCCTTCTCCACCAGCTCGTGACCTAGCTTCCCCCCGCTGCCGTGGGCGAGCAGGATTTTATCCTTCAAAATCTCCTCCGTAAAGGTAATAGGCAGAGCAACTGCCCTCTGAAGAGACCATACAAGGTCCTACCGGAGATTCTGGAGTACAGACTTTACCGAAAAGCCAACAATCAAGAGGGGTTTTAACTCCTCTTAGGATATCGCCACAGATGCAGCCCTCTGGCTCATAAGGAGAGCCAGGGTCAATATCAAAAGCAACTTCAGCATCAAAGGGCTGATACTCTTTCCGCACCTTTAAGCCACTATCGGGAACTTCCCCTATCCCCCGCCACTCAGCAGGACAAGTCTCAAACACCTCTTCCATAAGTTTTAGGGCCTGCTGATTACCTTCAGGGCGCACTCCCCGCCGGTAGGCAATTTCAACCTTAGACTCACCATTTTCAATCTGAGCTACCAGCATATTGACGCATTGCAGGATATCTAATGGTTCGAAACCAGAGACGACACAAGGGATGCCGTAATCTTGGGCGATGAATTCCCAAGGATGAGAACCGATAATAGCGCTTACATGTCCGGGGCATATAAGCCCGTGAAGTTTAACCTCACCTGAATCAAGAATGGCTCGAATCACCGGGGGGCAAAGTTTATGTAATGAAAGAACATAATAATTTTTTATCCCGTTCTCCTCCGCCTGAAGGATGGAGGCAGCGATAGTCGGAGCAGTGGTCTCAAATCCGATTCCAAGGAAAACAACGGACTTACCAGGGTTGTCCTCGGCTATTTTAAGGGCGTCCATAGTGGAATATACCATACGCACATCAGCGCCATTGGCCTTGACCTCTTGCAAGCTAGAGTGGCTCCCTGGGACTTTAAGCATATCGCCGAAGGTAGCAATGATTACCTCCGGGATTTGGGCTAAGGCAATTGCTTTATCCAAGTCAGCGTTGGCAGTAACACAAATAGGACAACCTGGACCGGATACCATGTCAATAGTTGATGGCAAAACCCGGCGGATGCCATACCTAAAGATGGTTACCGTATGACCACCACAAAACTCCATGAAACGCGCCGAGGTCTTGGATTTGCGATGAATTTGAGAGATTAGCCCCTCAGCCAGTTCAGAGCTCCGAAATTCAGTAATAAATTTCAACCTTCTTCCTCAGCCAGCTCCGCTATTTCCCTTAGCAGCCTTAAAGTTTCCTCAGCCTCTTCTTGATCCAGAATATTTATGGCATAGCCGGTGTGAACCAGCACGTAGTCCCCTGTTTTAGCTTCCGGGGTGAGCCGAAGGCTGATTCGGCGGGTTATACCTCCTATTGCAGCCTCAGCCTCTCTATCTTTTATATGCTTAATGAGTGCCGGTATGGCAAGACACATGCTTACCTACCTCCTGATGAAATACTAGCAAAATTGGCAATCACCGCTTGCCCCAGGGAAATACCACCGTCATTACAGGGCACCAGATGATGAGTTAGCACACTGAAGCCTTCTCTCTGCAACGCAGAGGTAGCTAATCCCAGCAGCAGCCGATTCTGAAAAGCTCCCCCGCTCAGTGCTACCTGGGTTATTTTAGTCTCTTTGATAATCAATTTACACATCCTGGTGATTATCTGAGCCACAGTATTATGAAACTTGAGCGATATCAGGGGAATGGGGGTTTGATTTTTAACATCTTGAGCTACCGCTGAGAATAGTTGTGCTAACTTTATAACTTTTGTTCCTTGATGCTCAACGATGGAAAAAGGATAGAGCTTCAACCCAGACTTACCCACTTCGTTCGGAGCCAGCATCTCCAGCTCAATGGCTGCCTGAGCCTCATAATCTATCTCTTCTCTCACCCCTACTAAGGCTGAAACGGCATCAAAAAGCCTCCCGGCGCTTGAGGTCAAAGGACAGTTTATTCCTCGCTTTAGCTGCTGTTTTATTATCTCAAGCTCGGCAGGATTGAGCTTGCTGATGGGGAGACCCTCCAAGGAGAAATTTTCACCCAGCAATGTAAAGAGATAGCTCAAAGCCATCCGATAAGGCT
>DAOWJH010000040.1 GCA_030640495.1 Dehalococcoidia bacterium
TGGGCCAGCCTCAATGCCAGTTACTGCTTCTGCTTCACCATTGTCTCTAAATATCTGGGTCATGCCCAGTTTTCTACCAATAATTCCCTGGATGGCGAAATTGTCCACCAAGCTTACTCCTTTATCCCAGCTTCCTATATTTTAATATCAATTTCAACCCCCGAGGGCAGGTTGAGGCTAGCCAAGGCGTCTATGGTTTTAGAAGTTGTTTCCACAATGTAAATAAGGCGTTTATGGGTTCGGATTTCAAACTGCTCCTGCGAGTCTTTATCTATAAATGGGGAGCGAATGACACTGAATTTCTGGATATGAGTCGGCAGAGGCACTGGTCCAGAAACAACAGCTCCAGTGCGTTCTACTGCGGCTACAATCTGCTCAGCAGATTGGTCAAGTATCTTGTGGTCAAAGCCCTTTAGTTTAATACGAATCTTCTGTTTAGCCATATAAAAACACCTTAAAATTTCAGTTAATTTCTGAACTCACCTCATTAAGTATAATCTCAAGGATATATTATTTACCAACCTACTCCCTTAGTAGAGACTTAGGTTTTGACAACAGTTCATCTTCTCCCCATAACTTTAATCTGGTCTACCAATTCAGCCGGTAGCTCCTGATACTGATAAAATTCTATAGAATGGGTGGCTCTGCCCTGAGTTAATGACCTAATGGCAGTGGTATAGCCAAAGGTCTCGGCTAATGGTATAAAGGCATGAATGGCACATATTTCGCCGCGTGTGTTGATGGCTTCAATACGTCCCCGCCTTGAATTGAGGTCACCTATTATATCACCAAGAAACTCCTCTGGGGTAACCACCTCCAGCTTCATAATAGGCTCGAGAAGGGTAGGTTTGGCTTTCATGACCCCGTTCTTTAGAGCCATTGAGCCGGCTATTTTAAAGGCTAACTCCGAGGAGTCGACCTCATGATAACTGCCATCATAAAGGGTAGCTTTAATATCAACCAGAGGGTAGCCAGCCCATACTCCACTGCCCATAGCCTCTTTAATACCGGTTTCTACTGCTTTGATGAATTTCTTTGGTATAGCTCCACTTTTAACCCGGCCTACAAATTGAAAACCGGTGCCCCGTTCCCCAGGCTCAAACTCAAGGCAGACGTGACCATATTGTCCATGGCCACCAGTTTGCCTAATAAATTTGCCTTCAACTCGCACCGGCATAGTAATAGTCTCCTTATAGGCAACCCGTGGCGTACCCACTTTTGCCCCCACTCCAAACTCACTAAGCAACCGACCTACTATAACCTCCAAGTGAAGCTCGCCCATACCTGAGATAACAGTTTGTCCTGTCTCCTCGCTGTAATCTACCTTGAAGGTAGGGTCCTCCTCGGTCAGTTTTTGCAGGGCTTCGTCTAATTTGTCCTGTTCAGCCCTAGTTCTGGGCTCAACGGCGATAGAGAGCACCGGCTCAGGGAAACGGATAGATTCAAGAAGCACCGGTTGAGAGTGATGGCACAGGGTATCACCGGTGAAGGTATTCTTAAGGCCCAGTGTAGCTACAATAGCCCCGGTGTCAGCCTCAACCACCTCCTCACGATGATTAGCATGCATTAATAATAGGCGTCCAATGCGCTCCTTCTTGCCCCGAGTTGAGTTAAATATCTGGGCTCCTGCCTCCACCCTGCCCGAATATACTCTAAAATAGACCAGTCTGCCCACGAATGGGTCAGAAACCGCCTTAAAGGCCAGGGCTGAAAAGGGGGCATCATCTTTAGCCAGGCGGGTAACCTCAGTCCCTGTCCTGGTATCAATAGCCCTTACCGGCGGCATATCCAATGGAGAGGGAAGATAGCTTATAATAGCGTCAAGTAATAAGCGAATACCTTTATTTCTTAGTGCGCTGCCGCAAAGAATGGGCACCCCTTTATTAGCCAAGGTTGCCTTTCTCAAGGCGAGTTTTAACTCAGGGGGGGTTATATCTTCACCCCCAAGATAAGCTACCATAATCTGGTCATCGCACTCAGCCAATTTCTCAATAAGTTCCTGGCGAAATTTGGTACAGGTTGCCCGGGCTGGCTCAGGAATAGCTACCTCCACCGGTTCTGAATCAGGGTTGCCATCAAAGCTCCATGCCTTATTCTCCACGAGGTCAATAATGCCCTGATATGAAGTACCACTGCCTAAGGGTAGTTGTATGGGTAATGGATTAGCTTTCAATCGCTCTTTAATCATAGACAAACTGTGGTTAAAACTAGCACCGACTCTATCCATCTTATTGAGGAAGCAAATCCGGGGCACATGATATCTATTAGCCTGTCGCCATACTGCCTCAGATTGAGCCTCAACCCCAGCCACAGCATCGAAAACCACTACCCCCCCATCCAGCACTCTAAGGCAGCGCTCTACCTCAGCAGTAAAATCCACATGGCCCGGGGTATCAATAATATTGATGCGGTGGTCATGCCAATAACAGGTAGTAGCGGCAGCGGTGATAGTAATACCACGCTCCCTTTCCTGCTCCATCCAATCCATAACGGCTGTGCCTTCATCCACCTCACCGATTCTATAGGTGCGACCAGTATAATATAGCATCCTTTCGGTGACAGTGGTCTTACCGGCATCAATATGAGCGATAATAGCTATATTTCGTATGGAGTCTAACGGGAAACTTCTGGGCACAATCCCATCCTCTACCTTAACCTTTACTGATATTGGGTTTTTTAGCATAATATTAGAATTACTAATGGAAATTTCTCACCATCTATAGTGGGCAAAGGCTCTATTGGCTTCAGCCATTCTATGAGTATCATCGCGCTTTTTAATAGTTGCCCCCTGCCCCTCTGAGGCACTACTAAGTTCAGCAGCCAGCTTCTCTGCCATAGATTTACCTGGTCGAGCTCTGGATGATTTTATCAGCCAGCGCATAGCTAGAGACAGGGCTCGGTCGGAGCGAACCTCCACTGGCACCTGATAGGTAGCACCCCCCACCCGGCGCGGCTTTACCTCAAGTTGAGGGGTGACATTGCGTACCGCCTGCTCTAAAACACTGACCGGGTCTTTTGACTTCTGCTGGTCTATAATTTGTAGAGCATTATACACAATCCTCTCGGCTGTGCTTTTTTTGCCATTCATCATTATCTTGTTAATCAACCTGGCCAGGGTTACATTGTGATACTTAGCATCAGGGGGTATCTCTCTTTTTATAGCCTGAGCCCGCCTTGGCATTTTTTACCTCCTGTATCTAAGCGCCTTCAACCAGGGCTTTGGCTCGCTTAGTCCCATACTTGCTACGACCCTGACGGCGGTTAACGACACCGCTAGCATCCAGTGCGCCTCGGATAATATGATAACGAACACCGGGCAAGTCCTTCACCCGCCCGCCGCGAATCAGGACTACGGAGTGTTCCTGCAACTCATGTCCCTCCCCAGGGATATAAGCTGTTACCTCTAGCCCATTGGTTAACCGCACCCTAGCTACTTTGCGCAGTGCTGAATTAGGCTTCTTGGGGGTGGTAGTCTTAACCTGAACACAAACCCCCCGCTTCTGAGGGGAGCCTTTCCCCCGCAGCACCCTATTTTTCAACGCATTGTAACTAAGACGCAATGCTGGCGTTTTGGTTTTCTTAATAACCTTCTTACGCCCCTTACGAACCAACTGATTAACTGTAGGCATTGGTCAGCCTCCTAAGCCCATACAATTTTAATGGATGAGCCTTAGCTCATCCATTAAAAGCCACAGTGATAAATTGAACGTTTAAACTTCAATTAATCAACTATAAGACACTAATTTTTAAGTTTACCACAGCTAATGGTTAACTGTCAACAACCTGTATTCCGGGCCGTTTATCCAAGGGAACAAGGGGGCTAATAACACTGGCGCAATTGACGATTAAATAGGCTTATGATAATATTAAACTGCTTCAGCTAGGGTTATGTAAATCGCCTTTATTTATCTTTTGCCTATTCAGTAATTATTCCGGTTAGCCCCGCTGAGGGGAAGGAATTATGCAAGTAGAAGAAGAGTTAGCCAAGTTATTACCTAAGAAAGATATGGTGCTAACCATCGGGGTTTTTGACGGGGTTCACCTCGGTCATAAATACTTGATTTCACAACTAATGGAGCATGCCAGGCAGGAGGAGTTGCTTGGTGGGGTGGTAACATTTCGCCAGCATCCCCAGGAGGTGCTGTCACCCCGAACCAAGCTACCATTCCTGACTGACCTTGGTCAAAGAACCAATCTTCTCAAAAATGAAGGTGTTGATGCTATCATTACCCTGTCCTTCACCGGTGAGGTGGCTCAGCTCAGTGCCAGCCAATTTGTTAGTCTGCTAAAGAGATACCTCAGGATGCGTGGGCTGCTAATCGGACCTGACTTTGCCTTAGGTCGGGATAGAGAAGGCAAGCCTGATGTGCTTCGCAGGCTAGGGCAAGATATGAACTTTAGTGTTACTGTAATACCCCATATAATAATAAATGGTGAGATAGTAAGTAGTACCGCCATCAGGAAGGCTCTAGCCGATGGTGATATGAAACGGGTGCTTAACCTGATAGGTCGCCCCTTTAGCCTTCACGGGCGTGTAATCACTGGGACAGGGCGAGGGCTAGGGTTAGGCTTTCCTACAGCCAATCTAAATATAGGACCAAAACAAGCCCTCCCCGCCGAAGGGGTTTATGCTACCCAGGCTTACATTGATGACAAGGCTTACCAATCAATGACCAATATTGGTAAGCGCCCTACTTTTGGTGGCAACCAGCGCACCGTAGAGGTTCATATCCTTGACTACGGCAACGAGCTGTATGGGCGTAGGCTAAAAATTGATATTATTAAACGACTTCGTGGTGAGAGGCAATTTGACTCAATTGAGGAGCTAAAGAAACAGATAGCCGAGGATGTAAAGCAAGGCAGAGCGATACTAAATCCGGGGTAGAAACTAAGCATGGATACTAAAGGAAAAGCTAAAATCAGCCAGGATATAAACCACTTGCTAAAGCGAGGGGTAGCTGAAATTATAGTTGAAGAGGAGATGATAGAGCTACTGGGCTCAGGCAAGAAACTACGGCTAAAAGAGGGTTTTGACCCCAGTTTCCCCGATATCCACCTGGGGCACATGGTTTCACTGAGGAAGCTGCGCCAATTTCAGGAATTAGGGCATCAGGTTGTTCTCATCGTGGCTGATTGGACGGCTCAGATCGGTGACCCAAGCGGGGTATCTGTCACTCGCCCCATGCTGTCCAAAGAGCAGGTTCAGGCTAACGCTGAAACCTACATGAAGCAGTTCTTCAAGATAGTTGACAGGGAAAGGACAGAGGTGAGGTGGCAGAGTGAATGGTTTGATAAATTTAGCCTCAGCGATATTATTCAGCTTACCAGCAAGTTTACCATAGCCCAACTACTAGCCAGAGAGGATTTCAGTAACCGGTATAGTGCCGGGCGACCTATTACTATGACTGAACTACTCTACCCACTGCTCCAAGCCTATGACTCGGTAGCCATCCAAGCTGATGTTGAGTTTGGCGGCACCGACCAGAAGTTTAATCTACTGGTGGGCAGGGAGCTTCAAGGCACAGTTGGGCAGCAACCTCAGCAAATCTTACTGGTTCCTATTCTCATCGGCACCGATGGTAGTCAAAAGATGAGCAAAAGCCTGGGCAACTATATTGGTGTTGATGAGCCGCCTGAGGAGATATATGGCAAGGTGATGTCTATTCCTGACAGCCTTATCCTGCAATATTTTGAATTGGTGACTGATGTTGCTGAAGAGGAGCTGGAGGAATTCAGGCAAGGGCTTGAGGCGGAAGCGGTTAACCCGATGACAGTTAAGAAGCGACTGGCCAGGGAGATTGTGGCACAGCTTTACAGTCAAAAGGCAGCTACTGAAGCTGAGGAGCATTTTGTTAAGGTATTTCAAAAAAGGGAAGTGCCGGAAGAAATAAAGGAATACCATATTGACCTGCGTGCTGGCATTAGTCTTAGGGATATACTTGTGCAAACACATCTGGCAAAAAGCCGCAGCGAGGCGAACAGGCTAATTGCCCAGGGAGCTATCAGCATAGACGGTGAGAAAGTATCCGATAACCTAGCTACTATAAAAAGTGGGAGTGTTATCAAAGTAGGCAAACGGCGCTTTGCTAAAGTTATTAATACTGATAGAATATAGTATAAAAATAGGAAGGAGATAGATGGAGCATCTACGCATTCCAGGACCTACCCCCTGCCCTGAGGAAATTCTTCAGGCGATGACCAAGCAGATGATAAATCATCGGGGGGAGGAATTTGGGCAGATACTAAATGAGGTAACAGCCAAGCTAAAAATATTGTTCCAGACCAAGGGTGATGTAGTAATACTTACTGGTTCGGGGACGGGTGGCCTGGAGGCAGTTATTGTTAATAGTCTATCTCCGGGGGATAAGGTGTTATCGGTGTCGGTTGGTGTTTTTGGGGAGCGCTTTGCCGCCATTGCTGAGCAATTTGGGGCTGAAGTAATCCCGCTTTGCTTTGAGTGGGGTAAGGCGGCCGATGCGGATGCTGTTCGCCAGGCTCTCCAGGCTGAACCAAAAATCAAGGCAGTACTGGTCACCCATAACGAAACCTCCACTGGCGTTACCAACGACCTAGCTTCAATTAGCTCGGTAGTAAAGGAATTTGATAAACTGCTACTGGTTGACGCCATCAGCAGTATGAGCTCAATCAACCTGCCAGTAGATGACTGGCACTGCGATGTTACCGTTACTGGTTCCCAGAAGGGGTGGATGGTTCCCCCTGGTCTGGTTATGGTTAGCCTGAGTCAGGAGGGGTGGCAGGCGCAAGCCAAAGCCAAGATGCCCCGCTTTTACTGGGATTTTGCTAAAGCCAAGAGCTACCTAGAGAAGGGACAGACGCCGTGGACACCAGCCATTTCCACCATATTTGGGCTATCGGTATCGCTGGAGATGATGCTAAGGGAAGGTTTGGCTAACATCATAGCCCGACATGCCCGGGTTGGGCAGGCAGCCCGAGATGGGGTAAAATCGCTGGGGCTATCCCTTTTCGCCGAAGAGGGTTACGCCTCCAATACGGTTACCGCTATAGCTGCTCCAGATGGGCTGGATACTAAAAAGATGCTCCGCATTCTCAGGGAGGAGCACCGGGTTGTGCTCAGTGGGGGACAACAGAGATTAGCCGACAAGATATTTCGCATTGGCCACCTGGGCTGGGTAAATGAAGGGGACATTGAAGCAGTAATCTCAGCTTTAAAGGTAGTACTGCCGCAGGCAGGGTTTAGGAGTGCCAGATAAAAAATGAAGGTTTTAGTAGCTGACCCTATTTCTAATGAAGGTATAGATATTCTACGTAGCTATGCTCAGGTAGATATTAAGCCAGGGCTAAAGCCAGAGGAACTCATATCTACTATAGGCGATTACGAAGCGCTGATAGTGCGCAGTCAGACTAAGGTCCCAGCCAAGGTTATAGAAGCCGGGAAAAGGCTACAGGTTATTGCTAGAGCCGGCGTTGGTATAGATAATATTGATGTAGAAGAAGCAACCCAACACGGTATTATGGTAGTTAATGCCCCAACTGCCAATACTGTCTCAGCAGCCGAGCATACCATTGCCCTTATACTTGCCTCAGCCCGCAATATTCCCCAGGCTAATGCCGTGCTCAAATCCGGGGTATGGCGACGGAGTGATTTCCTGGGTACTGAGGTCAGAGACAAGACATTAGGTATTATTGGATTAGGTAAGGTGGGTTCAGAGGTAGCCAGGCGCGCCCGTGGGCTAGAAATGAAGCTCATTGCCTATGACCCCTTCATCTCCGTTGAATATGCCAATAACCTACAGGTGAAGCTTGTTCCCTTAGAACAATTGCTCAAGGAATCAGACTTTATCACCCTCCACCTGCCGCTAACAGCATCAACCAAGAGACTGCTGAAAGCTAAAGAGCTGGCTTTGGTCAAACCAACAGCCCGTATCATTAACTGTTCCAGGGGCGGGCTAATTGATGAAGAAGCACTAGCCAAGGCAGTAAGGGAGAAAAGAGTGGCAGGTGCTGCCATTGATGTCTTCCCTACCGAACCGACTACCAAGAGCGTCCTCTTTGAAGAGGATAACATAATTGTCACCCCCCATTTAGGCGCTTCAACTACTGAAGCTCAAGCTACGGCAGCTAAGGATGTGGCTAAGCAAATTATTGATGTATTTAAGGGACAGCCACCAAGGTATTCGGTTAATGCTCCCTTTATCCCGGCTGAAACGCTATCAGTGCTGGCGCCGTTTATAAAGGCGGCTTCCATAACCGGCAAGCTGGTCAGCCAGTTGGCTGAGGGGCAAATGAACACTATTCTGATTAAATATAATGGTGAGATTTCTAATTATGATACTAATGCTCTCAAGGCAACTGTTCTGGGGGGATTGCTTGAGGAGATAAGTGAAGAACGGATTAACCTGGTTAATGCTAACTTGGTAGCTGCCCAGCGAGGTCTGACAGTGGTGGAGCAAAAGGAAGCTACCTGTGAGAACTATGCCAGCCTCATTACTGTAGAAGCCACTACCAACATTGGAGTTACTATGGTGTCTACTACGGTAATGCGCAGGGAATCGCATATTATCCAGGTTAATAACTACTGGCTTGATATTGTGCCTTCAGGGGCTTACTTCCTGTTTATTGGACACCGAGAGCGTCCCGGGCTGATGGGGACGATAGGCAAGATAACCGGTGATGCCGAGATAAATATTAGCGCTATGTATGTAAGCCGCCTTAAACCCAGGGGGCAAGCATTAGCCGTATTAGCCCTGGATGAACCACTGCCCGAGGAGCAACAACAGCAAATACTATCCATCCCTGATGTCTATTCTGCCAAACTGGTAAAGCTGTAA
>DAOWJH010000071.1 GCA_030640495.1 Dehalococcoidia bacterium
ACTCTGGCTATTATCTTTAAGGAAGAAGGGCTGGGGCTGGATGTGGTCTCGGCTGGAGAGCTGGGTATTGCCCAGTCTGTTAACTTCCCCTTAGATAAAGTCTACTACCACGGTAGTAATAAGTCAGTCGAGGAATTAAGGCTGGCACTAAAGTGGCATGTTGGTCGCATAGTAGTGGACAACTTTCACGAGCTTGGAATGTTGGCTGAAATGACTAAGGAGCAAGGCTCTATACCCGATATTTTGCTGAGGCTGTCTCCCGGGGTAGAGCCTCATACTCATAAATATATTGCTACTGGTATTGTTGATACTAAGTTCGGTTTTCCTTTACTCAGCGGGGAAGAGGCTGTAGCTCAAGCCATGTCAGCCTCCAATCTGAACTTGGTCGGTTTGCACTTCCACATCGGTTCTCTTATCTTTGAGGTTGAGCCGTATCGGGAGGCTATTGAGGTTATACTTGACTTTGCCGCTGAAATGAAGCAGAAACACGGGTTTGAGCTTAGGGAACTAAATGTTGGTGGGGGATTTGCTATTCAGTATACCCTGGATTCTCCAGCCCCACCCATTTCTGCCTATGCTGAAGTGATAGCATCTAAGGTTATTAGTAAATGCCAGCAGCTAAAGTTGGCACTGCCACGGCTTATTGTTGAGCCGGGAAGGTCAATAGTGGGAGCGGCTGGGGTGGCACTATATAAGGTGGGTGTGGTTAAGGACATACCAGGGGTCAGGTGCTATGTCTCAGTAGATGGTGGTATGGGTGACAATATCCGTCCTGCCCTTTATGGGTCTAAATATGAGGCAGTGGTAGCTAATAAGATGTTGGCAAAGGAGGTAAAGGAGATTACTATTGCTGGCAAGTTTTGCGAGTCGGGCGATATATTAATTAGAGATATTGCTCTGCCCCCAGTTTCGGCAGGTGATATTATAGCAATACCCGACTGTGGCGCATATTGCCTGCCACAGGCAAGCAATTTTAATGCCTCACTTAGGCCAGCGATTGTTCTGGTCAATAAAGGTGAAGCATGCCTTATTCGGCGCCGGGAGACCTTTGACGACCTGACCAGGTGCGATTTAGTTTAGAAGGTAATCGGGAGATTTTAGGGTGTGGCAGGTAGTTAGTCAAACCAAGGCTGTTTCCTTACTCCAGCGTAGCTTGGAAAGGGAAGCGGTGGCTCATGCTTATCTTTTAGTTGGCCCCCCTCATGTGGGTAAAATGACTCTGGCTCTAGATTTGGCTAAGGCGTTAAACTGTGAGGCATCTGAGCCCCCCTGTGGGGTTTGTGACTCATGTCAGAAAATAGCTTTAGCCAAGCACGCTGACGTTCAGATTATAGGCTTGACCAGGGACGGGAATTCGGCTGAGACTAAGCCTCGGGTGGAAATCAGTATTGACCAGATTAGGCAGATGCAGCACTCAGCCAGCTTACCGCCTTTTGAAGGTAGGTGTAAGGTATTTATTATTGACGGGGCTGAGCTCTTGTCAAATGAAGCTGCTAATTGCTTGCTTAAAACCTTGGAAGAGCCGGTGGGAAAGATAATTTTTGTTTTGCTAACCACTAATGAGAGGTTACTGCCAGCCACTGTTATTTCTCGGTGCCAGCGACTGGAGTTACCCCCGTTAGCAGCTACCGAGGTAGAGGCTACCCTTAATAGTCGCTGGGGTGTTGAGCCACAAAAGGCTAGACTTCTGGCTAGGCTTTCCCACGGCTGTCTGGGTTGGGCACTATCGGCTGCCCATAATGGTGGCTTGCTTGAGCGGCGTACCGAAAGAATGGACAGATTGCTTAATGTCATTGATGCTGATTGTGAGGAGCGTTTTGCCTATGCTACCCAGTTGGCGGCTCAGTTTAGCCAAAACAGGGGATTAGTCCAAGAGATTCTGGATTTATGGCTTGATTATTGGCGTGATCTGCTATTAATTAAAGCAGGCTGTGATGATACCATTACTAATGCTGATATGTTAGCTACGCTTGTTGACCAGGCCAAGGGTTATAGTTTAGTTCAAGTAAAGAGCTTTATTAATAGCCTTCAAGCGGCTGAGGAACAGCTTAGACAGAATGCCAATCCGCGACTGGTGCTGGAGGTGTTAGTGCTTAGTATACCCAGGAGAGGTAGGTAAAGAGTGGCTGAGATTGTTGGCATACGTTTCAAGAGAGCTGGTAGAGTATACTATTTCGACCCGGCAGGTATTGAACTGGAGGTAAATGACTGGGTAGTGGTTAAGACAACACGCGGGCTAGAGCTAGGATACGTGGTCATTTCTCCAAAGCAGGTATTGGACAGTGAGGTGACCGGACCATTGAAGTCGGTAGTGCGCAAGGCAGAACCCGAGGATATTAAGCGTGCCCAGGAATTTGAAAGTAAGCGTAGAGAGGCTCTAGCTGAGTGTGGTGAGCTGATTGCTAAACTACAGCTACCAATGAAGTTGCTATCTGCTGAATACGACCTTAGTGGTAAGCGCCTTACCTTTTTCTTTAGTGCTGCTGAGAGGGTTGATTTCCGTGAACTGGTTAGGGAGTTAACCAACCATTTCAAAGTACGGG
>DAOWJH010000074.1 GCA_030640495.1 Dehalococcoidia bacterium
GGAGCCGTTCTCTAATCTAGATGTGGAGAGTGAGTTGGGTAAGCTGGGGGTAGAGGTGAGGCGGACAACCTTTATTTCAGAGTGGACTAAATTTAGCCTATTCCTCAACCCCCTAGGGATGAACGAGAAGGCCAGAATTCATAAGGCAGCCCTACCCTACTTGAAGCGGGATATTGGTGGTGATGGCTGGGAATCAGTAGGAGAAAAGGTACTCCATGCCAAGGAGTATGATGGGCTGATACACCTAGCCCCTTTCACCTGCATGCCAGAAATAGTAGCCCAAAATATCATGCTCAAAACCAAAGAGAATATCCCAGTGCTTCCCATCCTTTGTGATGAGCAAATGACCAAAACAGGTATGCTAACCAGACTAGAGGCATTTGTTGACCTGCTGGAACGCAAGCGACGGGCACGCACTAACAAACGGCAGCGAATAACAGTATAAGGAGAATTTGTGGAAGTCTATTTAGGTGTTGATGTTGGCTCAGTGACTACTAAACTAGCCGTGCTGGATAAGAATGATGAACTTGTTACCTATACCTACCTGCTGACGCAGGGCAAGCCCATTGATACGGTGCAGCAGGGGCTTAAACAAATTGCACAGCAACTGCCTGAAGACGTTGACATCCGTGGGGTGGCTACCACTGGTAGCGCCCGCTACTTAACTGGGGTTATCGTTGGTGCCGATTTAGTCAAGAATGAGATTACCAGCCATGCTGTGGCTGCCTTACAGTATATCCCTGAGGTGCAAACTATCATTGAGATTGGGGGGCAAGATAGTAAGATTATCATTGTTAGGGGGGGATAGTAATTGACTTTGGTATGAATACAGTATGTGCTGCCGGCACTGGTAGCTTTCTTGACCACCAGGCGCTGCGCCTTAATATGAGCATTGAGGAGTTTAGCCAGCGGGCACTGGATAGTAATACTCTAGTACGCATCGCCGGGCGGTGCACGGTCTTTGCTGAATCAGATATGATACACAAACAACAAATGGGGCACCGAACTGAGGATATTGTCTATGGTCTGTGCCAAGCATTGATTCGTAACTACCTTAATAATGTTGGCTTAGGCAAGGAAATTAAACCACCAATAGTATTTCAGGGGGGGGTTGCCTTTAACCAGGGTATAGTGAAGGCACTTCAGGAAGAGCTTAACACCGAGGTCATCGTACCACCCCACCACGAGATCATGGGGGCAATAGGATCCGCCTTACTGGTGCACGAAGAGATAGTCAATAATAACAGTGGAAGCAGGTTCAAGGGATTCGGGGTAAGTGAAATAAAGTATCATACCACCTCCTTTGAGTGTGAGGCTTGCCCTAACCGGTGTGAGATAGCCCAGCTTTCACTTAATGGTCAGGTTCTTGCCCGCTGGGGAGGGCGCTGCGACCTTTGGGAAAGAAGCCCGACTAGCTAAAAAATATTTAATGAGAGGAAGTAAAGCTATGACTAAACCAATTGTAGTAGATGCCGCTACCTTCGACCAAACCGTGTTACAATCAAAGACGCCGGTGCTAGTTGATTTCTGGGCACCCTGGTGCCGACCCTGCATCATGGCTGCCCCTGTGCTGGAAGAGCTGGCTGATGAGTATGCTGGCAGAATGACTATCGCCAAGTTGGATGTTGACCAGAATGGGGAAGTTGCTGCTAAGTATGGCATAATGGCTATCCCCAATCTCATTATCTTTAAAAACGGGCAGCCACTCTCACAAATAGTTGGCTATAAGCCCAAGGCAGAGCTAAAACGGGCTTTGGATGCTGCTCTTGGCTAAGCAGGTTATTCAAGTTACCATTGTAGATGATAGTAAGGGTGAGAAGTGTGATGCTCACTGTGGACTAGACTGGTCTTCGCCACAAGTCATTGCCTTAGCTGGCCAGCGAATTAAAGATAGGTTCGGCGATAAAATAAAATTAGACTACCTTGACCTAGCCGAACCGATAACTAATCACCACGCCTTGGAATTAAACCAAATAGCTAGGCAGGGAAATCTCCCCTTACCACTATTAGTTATTAACGGTCAGCCTAGAATTTCAGGGCAATTTGATATTCGCTTGCTACTGGATGCTATTGATGCCGAGCTAGAAATCAATAAGGAGGGTTAAACAGGCGAGGTTGATAAATAATAATTATGATGTAATTATTATTGGTGGGGGTCCTGCTGGCCTTAGCGCTGGCCTTTACGCTTCACGGGCGAGGCTAACTAGCCTGCTCATAGAGAGGGGGCTGGTGGGCGGTCTGATAACAGAAAGCGAGCTGGTAGAGAACTTCCCTGGCTTTCCTGAAGGTATTTCTGGCCTTGAGCTGGGGCAACTAATGCATCAGCAGGCAACAAAATATGGGCTGGAAACCTTACTGGCTGAGGTTACTGGCATTGAGCTCAGTGGAAAGCAAAAGGTAGTAAAAACCACTAAGGGTGACTTTATAGCTAAAGCAGTGATTATTGCCAGCGGCTCAGAGCGACTCAAATTGGGTATACCTGGAGAAGAGGAATTTACCGGTAAAGGCGTGTCCTACTGTGCTACCTGTGACGCTGCTTTCTTCAGAGAGCTGCCAGTAGCCGTAGTCGGCGGTGGTGATACGGCTATTATTGAAGCCCTTCACCTCTCCAAGTTTACTTCTAAGGTCACCGTGATACACCGCCGCCACCAGCTCCGTGCTACCCGTATTCTACAGGAGAAAGCCTTCTCTGAACCCAAAGTAGAATTCCAGTGGGATTCCATAGTTGAGGAAATTGAGGGCAGAGATTCAGTTAAAAGAATCAGACTTCGTCAGGTAAAAACCGGAGAAAAATCTGCGCTGGATGTAGCCGGAGTCTTTATATCTGTTGGGATTAAGCCCAATACAGCCTACCTCAAAGGAACCCTAGCCTTAGATGCTGCTGGCTTTATCATCACCAATGAGAGAATGGAGACTGAAATTCCCGGCATTTTTGCTGCCGGTGATGTGCGTTACCACTCGGCTAGACAAGCCATAACCGCTGCTGGAGATGGGGCTACTGCTGCTATATATGCGGAAAAGTTCATCTCTGAATAGGGTGACACTGTTTATCAAACCAATACCACCCCTTTCCTACCCCGGGGAAGGGATAAATAATCTCTAAGATTAATCTTTTACTTCACTACCCGGGTGAAGTATAATTATAAAAAGAGAGGGAATTATGAAGGTCATTTTCCTGAAAGATGTGCCTAATGTGGCTAGGGCTGGCGAGATAAAAGAGGTAGCTAATGGCTACGGCAGAAACTATCTTATACCTAAGAACCTAGCCTTGTTAGCCAAGTCTTCAGCTATTAGCTTGACAGCGGCACAGCGCAAAATAGAAGCCCAGAGCCAAGTTGATAACATGGCTGAAATTGTCAAGCTGGCTGACCAATTAGATGGGATAGAGGTTACCCTGAAAGCTCGAGCTGGAGCCAAAGACCGACTGTATGGCTCAATTACCAGTGCTGATATTGCCGCTGAGCTAGAGGCCACCACCGGACTGGTTGTTGACAAAAGAAAGATGGAGTTAGCCGAGGCCATCCGCCAACTCGGTAGCTATGAGGTAACTATTAGATTAACTAAGGATGTAGTACCCAAAATAAAGGTTACGGTGATTGAAAAGGAGACAGATTAGAGTGTATGGGGAAAAACTGCCACCCCATGATATTGATGCTGAGGAATCAGTAAATGGTTCGCTGCTGATAGATGGTGCAGCAATCTACAAAATTGCTACCTTCCTTCAGCAATCAGACTTCTACACTGAACAAAATCAATGGATATACGGCGCCTGTCTATCGCTTTACCACCGCAATGAGGCTATAAACCAAATTACAGTAGCTCAGGAGCTTGCCCGACAGGAAAGACTAGAGACATGCGGCGGTGCTGCTTATTTAAGTCGCCTAATATCCATAGTCCCTACCTCACTTGATATTGAGCATTATGCTCAAATTGTTTATCGCTTATCAGTGATGCGCCACCTGATTAATGCTGCTGGACAGATTGAGGCTATTGGTTATGAGGCTGACCCTGATGTTGGCCTCAGCCTTGGTCGGGCTGAAGATATCCTATCTAGGCTGCGTCGTGGGCAGAGCCCCCAAGACTTCATCCATATCCGCCATGTACTGGACAAGTACTTTGAGACTACTCCCCACCCAGAAGCAGAAGGCTATCCTCAGGAGCCTCTTCCTTATGCGCTATCAGGCTTTATTGGCTTAGATGAATTCTTAGGTGGATTTCAGCGCTCTGATTTGGTTATTATCGCCGGCAGACCTAGCCTGGGCAAAACCAGCCTTGCCCTTAGCATCGCCAGAAATGCTGCTGTGGAGCAAGGAGCTTGCGTGGCTCTGTTTAGCCTAGAGATGGCACGGGAGCCGTTAGTACTACGCCTACTAGCCAGTGAATCTGGGGTCAATTCAAGACGGGTTCGTCTCGGGCTTCACACCGAGGAAGATGAAAGACGAATTATGGATGCTACCGGCATCCTTTCCCAGGCACCAATCTATATTGATGACACCCCCCAACTCCGAGTAGCAGAGATGCGAAGCAAAGCCCGCCGACTTCATTATGAGTGTAGCATCAACCTTATTATTGTTGATTACCTACAACTGATGCAGGGGGATGGAAGGGGAGAAAACAGGGTTCAGGAGATTAGCTACATCTCTCGTTCCCTCAAGGCATTAGCTCGTGAGCTTAATGTGCCCGTTCTAGCTGTATCACAGCTTAGCCGAGCTGTGGAGTGGCGGGCGTTACATATTCCTCAACTCTCCGACCTGCGTGAAAGTGGCAGCATTGAACAGGATGCCGATGTTGTTTTGTTTATCTACCGAGACGAAGTCTACTTCACCAAAGAGGAGTGGCAAAACCAACACCCAGATAAAGAATACCCGCGAGAGATTGCTGATATCATAATTGCTAAGCATCGTAATGGACCTACCGGTCAAATAAAATTGCATTTTAGGCACAACCTAGCTAAGTTCGAAAATATTACTACCGAAGAGCCGAGTTTATTATGAAGCCATTTGCTGGTTTCCCAGCCAGGATGCAGTTTACCCCCCTACCTAATTTTTTCTTCAGTAGCCTGCTGCCACAAATCAGTGATATTACTGAGCTGAAGACAACCCTCCATATTTTAGGGGCGCTCTACCACAAGCGGGGCTACCCCCGTTTCCTCACTCATAGAGAACTTTTAAGTAATACCAGCCTGATGACTAGCCTCGGCGAGGCAGTAAAGCCGCCAAAGGAAGCGTTGCGCCAGGTTCTAGAAATGGTTATCAAGCGGGGGACCATCCTTCATATTGCATTAGATAGAGATGGAGTGCCGGAGGATATTTATCTTCTCAATACTGAGCCCAATAGACAGGTGGTGACTAAAATT
Organism: Dehalococcoidia bacterium; assembly: GCA_030640495.1. Classification (GTDB taxonomy): domain Bacteria; phylum Chloroflexota; class Dehalococcoidia; order Dehalococcoidales; family DAOWJH01; genus DAOWJH01. The sequence goes on from DAOWJH010000074.1 coordinate 5,357, forward strand.
CAAAGTGGTGAACTTTCTCTTACCGGCCTGAAAGCCGGAAGACAAGCTGATATTGGGACTGATGAGCTGCCGGATATCTTTACCCTTTATGAACAGAATATTGGTATGCTAACCCCGATGATTGCCGAAGAGCTGCGTGAGGCAGAGAAGTTATATCCTGAGACCTGGATTAGGGATGCCATCAAAGAGGCGGTTAACCAAAATAAACGCAAATGGAGCTATATTTCAGCAATTTTAGAACGCTGGTCAGCAGAAGGCAGGAACGATGGAAC
>DAOWJH010000086.1 GCA_030640495.1 Dehalococcoidia bacterium
AAATTAGGCAGTAAAATACAACTGGTCGGTGATGACCTCTATGTTACCAATGTAAGCCGTCTTGGTCAGGGCATCAAAATAAAGGCGTCTAATTCCATCCTGATTAAACCTAACCAGATTGGCACACTTAGTGAGACCATAGCTGCCATTAAGATGGCGCAGGCGGCGGGCTGGACAGCGGTAGTAAGCCACCGCTCAGGCGAGACTGAGGACACCACTATAGCTGACCTGGCGGTAGGTCTGAACACGGGCCAGATTAAAGCTGGTGCTCCGTGCCGCTCAGAGCGCACGGCCAAGTATAACCGCCTGCTCAGAATAGAAGATGAGCTAGGGGAGAAGGCCAGCTTTGCCGGGATGGGAGCATTTTATCATTTGAAGCTGTAGACTGGTGAACGAGCTGGAATAAATGAAAAAAATTGGTATTACCACCACAGTTCCGATAGAGATATTACTGGCGGCTGGCTATCAGCCGGTTGACCTGAATAATGTGTTTATTACCGACCCCAGCCCAGAGCGGCTAATAAATATTGCTGAAAGAGCCGGCTTTCCCCTGAACTGCTGCAGTTGGATTAAAGGAATCTACGGGGTTTGTATGGACTACGGAATTGACACCATCCTTTGCGTTACCACCGGCGATTGCTCCAATACCATTATGTTAATGGAAGTCCTGAAACTTAAAGGGCTCAGGGTTATACCCTTTGCCTACCCCGACCAGCCAGATATACAGCGAATGCAGTATGCCCTAGAGACACTAGCTGAGACCTTGGGGACCACCTTAGAAGACGCCAACAGGGTTAGGGATGAACTTAAGTCGAGCCGCCACCTAGCTCTAAAACTTGACCGGCTTACCTGGGGGCAAGGTTTGGTCAGCAGTTGGGAGAACCATCTGTGGCTGGTGTCAACCTCTGATTTTAATCAAGACTACCATAAATACTACCATCAGCTACAAAAATTATTAGCCGAGTGTCACCAGCGTCAGTCCTACCCAACAGACTGGCTTAGACTGGCATATATTGGCGTGCCTTCTGTCTATGGGCAAGACCTTTACCGTTACCTAGAGAGCAACAGGGCAAGGGTGGTATTCAACGAAATTCAGCGCCAGTTTGCTATGCCCAAACCAGGAAAGTCCCTGGCAGAACAATATTCTAACTATACCTACCCCTATTCTATATACCAGCGGCTAAAGGACATCACCACCGAGCTTGAGCGACGCCAAGTTGACGGGGTTATTCACTATGTCCAAGCCTTCTGCCATAGAGGCATTGGTGACATCATTTTCCGAGATGGCCTGAAATTGCCCATCCTAACCCTAGAGGGAAATGACGACTTTTTCTTAACCACCCATATAAAAACACGAATTGAGGCTTTTCTTGACATGGTAGAGCGAAGTCGCCAAAATCTAAAGTATAGTCAGCAGGCTGTGGTCTAGGGTAAGCAACCATACAGGCTAAAAATTGCTAAGGAGGTATAAAGATGGTAACCAGAATCGGGATTAATGGCTTTGGGCGTGTTGGCAGATTAACCCTCAAGGCAGTTAACCAATACCACAGTGGCAAACTAGAGGTGGCGGCTATTAATGACCTTACCGATACTAAAACCAATGCTCACCTATTAAAATGGGATAGCACCTACGGTGCCTATCCTGGCAAAATAGAGGCAACCGAGGATTCAATTATGGTTGATGGTAAAAAGGTAAAGGTGCTCTCAGAGCGCAATCCGAGTAACATCCCATGGCAGAATTACGGTGTTGATATAGTAATAGAGGCGACGGGGCTATTTAAAGACGCTACCAAGGCGGCGGCTCACCTAGAGGGTGGTGCCAAGAAGGTGCTAATTTCAGCGCCGGCGCGTAATGAAGATATAACCATTGTCCTCGGTGTTAATGAAGGCCGGTATATCCCAGATAAGCATAACATTATATCCAATGCCTCCTGCACTACCAATTGTATTGCTCCGGTGGTTAAGGTATTGCACCAAAGCTTTGGAGTAAGCAAGGGGTTAATGACCACCATTCACGCCTATACCAATGACCAGAGGCTAATGGATATGTTCCACAGTGACCTGCGCCGAGCCCGAGCCGCAGCCTTAAATATTATCCCCACCACCACTGGCGCTGCCAGAGCAGTAACCCAGGTTATTCCTGAGCTCAAAGGCAGACTTGATGGGTTAGCCTTCAGGGTTCCAGTACCCACCGTCTCCGTGGTTGATTTTGTCGCCGTCTTAGATAATGAGGTTACCGTTGACCAAGTCAACCAGGCTTTCCAAACTGCCGCTGAGGGGGCTTTAGCCGGAATCCTAGAGTATTGTCAGGAGGAGCTGGTCAGTATGGATTTTAAGGGCAATCCTGCCAGTTCTATTGTTGATGCACCGAGCACTATGGTGGTGGCTAATAATATGGTCAAGGTGCTTGCCTGGTATGATAATGAATGGGGCTATAGCTGTCGTTTGGCTGACCTAGCTGCTTATGTTACCGATAAAGGAGTATAGCTGGAAGAGGCACTTGCTTCCCTTTTGAGGGGGAACAAATTGACTTTATCACATGAGTATGCTTAAAATAGCAAAAGTATTTAATAGTGAGGTGGGAAATGAAGTTAGTGGTTATAGGCTTTGGGCAATGCGGATGCAGGATTGCCGATGAGTTTGCTCGACTAAATAAGAAAGCACATGGTCAACGTGGGATTGATATAATTATTGGCGCTTTTGCGATTAACACCGATGCGGCTGATTTAAGTGGGCTATCCAGTATAAGGTCTGATTACCGGCACAGGATTCTCATTGGGGGTCGGAAGACCGGGGGGCATGGGGTAGGTAAAATAAATGAACTTGGCGCCGAGATAGCTAAGGAAGATGGCGATAAGGTTATTGATGCCATAAGAGGGACCAGGCGACTCTATGAGTCAGATGCCTTCTTACTAATAGCCTCTGCTGCTGGTGGCACTGGCTCTGGGGCAATACCAATAATGACGCAATATATAAAAGAGCGCCATATGGATAAACCAGTATACGACCTTATTGTCTTGCCTTTTGAGCACGAAGAGACAACGGAAGAAAGAGCTATCTATAACACAGCCACATGCATTAAATCTGTCAATTCAATAGCTGATGCCGTAATTCTGGTGGACAACCAAAGGTATATTAGAAAGAACTCCTCGCTTAGAAGCAACATGGCTAAGATTAACGCCTTGATAGTTGAACCATTCTATAATCTACTCTGTGCTGGTGAGGAGAAAAAAGCTAAATACATTGGGTCAAAAACCCTTGATGCCGGGGACATAATACAGACTTTAACCGGATGGACAGCAATAGGCTACGGCAAATCACCGGTACCAATGTTTAATTTGCCCTTTGTCCGAAAGTCTGACTTCAGGAGCAAGAGCACCGAAACCCACAAGGGAACTCAGACGATGGACGAAGCTATGAGCGAGCTATCAATTGGCTGTAACCCAATTGATGCAAGTCGGGCACTATATCTCCTGTCAGCACCATCCAAGGAAATGAGTATGAGCTTGGTTAAGGAACTTGGAGACTATCTAAGAAGTATAGCGCAAAAGGCTATCATAAGGAATGGTGATTATCCCAGGGAAAAAGCCATTGTGGAGGTTGCTTTAATCCTGTCCGGGCTTAGCGATGTGGAAAAAATCAGGGAATACTATGATAAATCAACGAGCCTCATCCCTGAGTTTGAGAGGAGACGAGAGGAAATAGAAGGCAGACTTAAGAGTATGGAAGAGGTAGGAAAAGACTTACCGACACTACTGTAGACAAAGTAGCAATACTGTGTAAGTACGATTAAACTAAAATAATATACTTCTCTAGTATCAAGGTGGAAGGTGAAATTACTAGTTATAGGTTGTGGGCAGTGTGGCGGCAGGATTGCCGATGAGTTTGCTCTGCTAAATAGAAGGGCACATGGTCAGCGTGGAATTGATATAATCACTAATACCCTGGCTGTCAATACCGATGTTGCTGATTTAAGCGGGCTATCCTTTATAAGACCTGATTACCAGCACAGAATCCTCATCGGAGGTAGGAAGACTGGTGGTCATGGTGTAGGTAAAATAAATGAACTGGGTTCTGAGATAGCCAAGGAAGATGGCGACAAGATTATAGAATGTATTAGAACAACACGGCATCTCCATGAGACAGATGCCTTCCTGCTTATCGCCAGTGCTGCTGGTGGTACCGGCTCAGGGGCAATACCAATACTAACGCAATACATAAAAGAGCACTACGGGGAAAAACCATTATATAATCTTATTGTCCTTCCTTTTAAGCATGAAGAGAAAATAGAGGAAAGGACTATTTATAATACAGCGACATGTCTCAAATCGGCTTACTTAGTGGCTGACGCCATATTTCTGGTTGATAATCAAAGGTATGTTAGAAAGGATTTCTCGATTCAGAGCAACCTAGCCAAAATTAACGCCCTAGTAGTTGAGCCGTTCTACAACCTACTTTGCGCTGGTGAGGAGAAAAAGCCTAAATACATTGGGTCAAGGATTCTTGATGCCGGAGACATAATACAGACTCTGTCGGGATGGTCAGTAATAGGCTATGGTAAATCGCAAATACCGCTGTTCAAGTTTCCTTTTGGGGCGTCTAATTTCAGGGAGAAAGCCAGTGAAAGCCAAAAGGGAGTTCAAGTAATGAACGAGGCCATAAACGAATTATCGCTCAAGTGCAATCCCTCAGATACGAAGCGAGCCCTTTATCTTCTTTCGGCGCCAGCCGAGGAAATGAATATGAGCCTGATTAATGAAATCGGGAATTGCCTAAAACGTATAGCCACAGAGGCTATCATAAGGAGCGGCGATTATCCCAGGGAAAAACGCTCGATAGATATCACTGTAATTCTGTCCGAGCTGATTAATGTGGGGAAGGTTATGGAATACTTTACCCAAGCCATCCTCTATATCTCTTCTTACAAGAAGAGATGGGAGGGGTTAGAGCACGAACATGAAGGAATTGAAGAGGCCTTTAGGGATATACCTTCCCTGCTGTAATTACTCAATCCAAGCCTATCAGGTAACAAGGTATCAGCCGATTTGAAGCCGGCTATCTCTTCTCCTTGGAGAAGATTTTCCAAGCTCGCTCTATAGCCTCGGTGCGAGTTGCCCAAGCTTGGTCTATAGTCTCCTGACGAACTATTAAGGCTTGCCTCACATTCTCATCAACAGTCCTCTTGATTTGCTCTTTAGTTCGTCTAGATGTTTCTTCGGCTTGTTCTCTCGCTTTCTGATATGCCTTCTCGGCTTGCTGCTCAGCCCCCTCACGAGCCCTTAAGGCTTGTGCTATGGTCTGCTCACAGGTGCTATTGGCTTGCTGTTCAGCCTCCTTATAGGCTTCCTCCATTTGTTGTTCATTGGCCTTATATGCCTTCGCCACTTCCCTCTCAGCATCCACATAAGCGGCATAGGCTGATTCAACTCGCCCCAGAACCTCAGCAAGAGGTTCCCTAGCCTGTTCCTGAACCTCAGCAGCAGCTTCTTCCGCCTGTTCTTGAGCCTCAGTAACGGGTTCTGCCGCCTGCTCTTCAGCTTTTCTATCGGCCTTTTTCTCCAACTCCCTCGGATTCATTGTAAGCTACCCCCTTTAACCCGAAATCTACCAAATATGACACAAGTATATTGTTTGCCCAGTTAAAAGTCAAGATATTGGCGGTCAATTACCTCCCGCCGATAATCAGTTATGATTCCTCTTCTTCATCCTCTTTCGCAGCTTGCTTGGCTTTATTAGCCTCATACATTCTGGCTAAGAACTCCAAGCGACTCTCAATCTTTCCCTTGTGAACCCCTTCCTCCTTTCTTTTTTCTTTGGCACTAGTTTTCCCAGCCTTACTTATTATTGCTTCCCGGGGTGTTTCTACTGGTGCCTTGGCAATCTCCTTGACCATCTCTCTGGTTACTTTGTCCGCCGCTTCAGCGCCGCCTATTGCTTCCTCAAATGCTTTTATTGATACCTTGGCAGCCTCTTTGGCAGCTCTCATTGATTGCTCAGCAGCCTCCCTGGCGGCTCTGGCTGATGCTTCAGCAGCTTCCCTAGCTGATTTACTTGCTTCTTCAGCCCTGGTTATTGCCTCCTGTGATGCCCTTGCCGATGCCCCAGTAGCCTTTTTGACAGCCCTTATTGATTGCTCAACAGCCTCTTTGGCTGATTCACTTGCCTCCTCAGCCCTGGTTATCGCCTCCTGTGATGCCTTTGTCGATGCCTCAGCAGCCTCCCTGGCTGATTTACTTACCTCCTCAGCCTTGATTATCGCCTCCTGCGATGCCCTTGCCGATGCCTCAGTAGCCTCCTTAGCCGATTTACCTGCCTCCTCAGCCCTGGTTATCGCTTCCCGTGATGCCCTTGCTGATGCTTCGGCAGTCTCCCTAGCTGATTTACTTATTTCTTCAGCCCTGGTTATCGCTTCCTGAGATGCCCTTGCCGATGCCTCGGCAGTCTCCTCGGCTGATTTGCTTATTTCCTCAGCCGTGGTTATTGCTTCCTGTGATGCCCTCTTTGATTCCTCAATAGTCTCTATAGACAGTTTGCTTATTTCCTCGGCTCTATCTATAGCTTCCTGTGACACTCTCTTTGATTCCTCAGTAGCCCCCCTGGTAGACTGGATTGTTTCCTCAGCCCGGCCTACTACCTCCTGAGATACCCTTACCGCCTCTTCAGCCGCATCCTTGGCCGATTGAATTGTTTCCTCAGCCTTGCTTATCGCTTTCTCAAAGGTCTTTGCTGAGGTGCTAGCAGCCTCCTCAGCCGACTTGGTTACTTTATCAGCCTTGCGCACTGCTTCCCGTGATGCTTTCTTTGATTCCTCAGCAACCTTCTTGGTCGCCTTGCTTACTTCCTCGGCCTCGCTTACTGCTTCCTTGGATACTCTTACTGATTCTTCAGCCGCTCCCTTAGCCAACTGGCCTACTTCTTCAGCCCGGCTTACCGCCTCCTGGGATACACTCACCGCTTCCTCAGCTGCCGCCTTAGCCAACCGACCTGTTTGCTTAGCCCTACTTAACGCCTCCAAGGATATTCTTACCAATTCTTCAGCCGCCGCCTTAGTTGATTGGATTGTTTCCTCAGCTCCGCGTATTGCTTCCACGAATGCTTTCTTTGATGCCTCAGAGGTCTCCTTAGCTACCCTGTGTGTTTCCTCAGCTTTGCTTAGCGTCTGCTTAAAAGCATCCCTTGACTCCCTAGTAGCTTCCTCGGTTGCTTTGATTATTTCCTCAGCCCTATGCACCGCTTCCCGCGATGCTCTTTTGGCAGCATTAGCCGCCAGCTTAGCTGCCTTACTTATCTCCTCAGCCTTGGTTATGGCTTCCTGGGATACTACTATTGAGCCTTCAGCCGCCTGCCTAGCCAACTGGCTAAGTTTCTCAGCCCTAGCCACTGCTTTTTCAAAGGCTCCGGTATCACCTTCTGTATCCCCTAAGACTTCAAGGGGGACATTACCCAGTTTCTTGGCTTTACTATCCATCTTTCTAAACCTTCCCTCTATTGTATGCTGAGGCGCTCAATTTTTCAACATTTGGCTTCTTTTATTTAATAACCGTCCTTCCCCCACCTAAAAACTCAAATTTATCCCAGCGGAACCACCTTTAGAAACTGGATAATATAGAGTATAATAGAGACGAAAGAAATGGCTTCCCAAGTATTTTATCGTAAGTGGCGCCCCCAAACCTTGGCTGAGGTGGTCGGTCAAGAAGCGGTAACACGGACGTTATGCAACGCCCTCAATAGTGGTCGTGTATCTCACGCCTATCTTTTTTATGGTCCACGAGGGACAGGTAAGACCAGCACCGGGCGCATCCTGGCTAAGGCAGTGAACTGTCTTACCAATGGCAAGGGTGAACCGTGTAACACTTGCCCTATGTGCCAGGCAATCACCGAGGGTAGGGCTCTGGATGTGATTGAGGTTGATGCTGCCAGTAATCGTGGCATTGATGACATCCGAGGCCTCCGCGACCGGGTTAATTACGCCCCTAACCAAGCCCGCTACAAGGTCTACATCATAGACGAGGTCCATATGCTGACCAAGGAAGCCTCCAATGCTCTACTTAAGACGCTTGAGGAGCCACCGCCACATGCTATCTTCATCCTAGCCACCACTGAAATCCACAAAGTCCTACCCACCATCCTGTCACGATGCCAGCGCTTTGATTTCCGGCGTATTTCCCAAGCAGATGTAGTGTCAAAACTAACCCGTATTTGCGAGACAGAAGGCATCCACATAGAGCCAGAAGGGCTACAGCTTATCGCCAAGAGTGCTACAGGTAGCCTACGAGATGCAGAAAACATACTGGAACAACTAACTACCTACTATAGCGATAACATTGAACTCCGTCAGGTTCAGGCCACCCTGGGCATCACCGGAGACTGGAGAGCCAAAGAGCTAGTGAAGCACATTATGAATAATGATGTTGCTGGCGGGGTGGTAACTATAAACAGTGTTAATAGCGATGGGCTGGACTTAAAGCAATTCAATCGGGAAGTAGTGGAATACCTCAGAGGATTACTGTTAATAAAGGCTGGCTCCGATGAGGCGGTAGACCTTACTGCCGAGGACAAAGCTGAGCTGAAGAGTTTAGCAGCTAAAGCCTCCCTAGCTCAGATATTGAAGGCAGTCAAGCTCTTCGGTCAGCTTGAGCTTGGTTTTGATAACTACTCTACCTTACCCGTGGAGCTAGCCCTAGTTGACTGTGTCCTGCCCTCAGAAGCAGAAAGGGAAACCCCCGCCAGCCAAACAGGACGTGAAACTGGTCAACCGGTGAAAAGGGCGGCGCCGCCAGTTGCCCCCGCTCACCCAGCCAAGCCACCGCCTGAGCCGGTAAGTGCCCCCCCACCAGCAGCACCGGAGGCGGCTATAACTCCCCCACCAGCAGTACCAGAGGTTACGGCTATAACTCCCCCACCAGAGCCAGGGAGTGAATTGGAGCAACTGAAATTAAACTGGAAACAGGTTATGGCACAAGCTCCGGAAGATACCAAAAGAACGTCGGCTATTGCCATTCTGAGGAGCGCTGGCGTCAAGCCGGTGGCGTTTGAAGATGATACTGCAGTCCTAGCCTTTAGATATTCGTATCATATGGAGAAAATAGAAGAACCTGAAAATCAAAAGGTAACTGAAAAAATTATCGGCAACTTCCTGGGGCGTTCTTGCCATGTGCGCTGTATTTACCAGCCAGAAGATAACCACCTAGTACGGGAAGCACAGAAGATGGGTGGTCAAATTATTGATATGGAGGAAAAATGAACTTATCAATGTTAAATCAAGCTCGGGAATTCAAAGCAAATCTGGACAAGGCCCAGCAGGAGTTAGGCAACACTATTGTAGAAGCAAGCTCAGGCAAAGGCGCAGTTAAGGTTACCATCAATGGTCAACAAAAAATACAGTCAATAAAAATATCACCAGAGGTGATAGACCGGGATAAGGCAGAGCAACTGGAAGATTTGGTGTTAAAAGCGGTAAGTGAAGCGGTTGCCAAATCTCAGAAGCTGGCTGCCAAGCAGCTAAAGGGACTTACCGGCGGGCTCAAAATCCCGGGGCTAATTTAATATAAGGCAGGCTAACATTGAATGAAGGTTTTACCCCTACCACCGACGCGGTATCCAAGCTCATTCAGGAGCTGAATAAGCTGCCGGGGATTGGACCCAAGAGTGCCCAGCGACTTGCCTACTACCTGCTGCGCACTCCTGAAGAGCAAACCAAGCTGCTGGCTGAGACTATATTATCAGTAAAACAGAAGGTTACACTATGCTCCGTCTGTTTTAATGTTACTGAATCCAACCCCTGCGCTATCTGCGGCAGTGACCGGCGAGACCGGGGTAAGATTTGTATTGTTGAGCAGCCACAGGATATTTTGGCTCTAGAGCATACCAAGATTTATAACGGGCTGTATCATGTGCTTCACGGTGCCATCTCACCTACCGAGGGAGTGGGAACTGGCGATATAAAAATAGATGAGCTTATGAAGCGTCTGCAAGACGGCTCAATAAATGAGGTTATTTTGGCTACCAACACTAATCTTGAGGGCGAGCAAACCGCTATGTATCTAAATAAGCTGATTTCACCCCTGGGTATCCGGGTTACTCACCTCGCCCGGGGACTGCCCTTTGGCACCGAGCTGGAATACGCCGATGATGTTACCCTGACCCGAGCCCTTGAGGGAAGACAGGAGTTTTAGCCAATAAACGGGGAGGTAATATTTATGGCCAATGTATATGAGCAATCAGAAACAGGGTGCTGCCCGAGATTTAATCCTGAGCCGTGGGATGAAAAAGAGATAAGTTGGGAGGATAACTTATTTATTAAAGACCACGTCAGGAGTTTTTTGCACATCCCTTTGGGCTTCGGGAAAGTAATGGTTAAAAATATGGAAATGATTAAGGCGGCAGACGCCCTTGCCCCCGAACCGCTTATGCTTTCGGATGAAAACTCTCTCTGGGGAAGTGATGTTTATATTGCCGTTAGTAAAGAAGTGCCGCAGGCGGAGATGGTAAGAATATCAGGGACTTTTCTGACCAAGGTTTTTGAGGGGCCATATAAAAATATCGGCAAATGGGTCAAAGAAATGAAGGCTCATGTCAAAGCAAAGGGTAGAGAGATGAAAAAAATGTATTTCTTCTATACTACCTGTCCGGCATGTGCCAAGGTTTATGGCAAAAATTACACAGTTATCCTGGCAGAGGTTTAGGCGAGAAATTTTGGAAGAGAAGGCAGGAGTTTTAGTAACGGAGGCTGCTTAAAGAGTAGTTTGAAGGGGCGAAGCCCCTTCTTTTAATCCATCCCCCTCTCCTTGATAAGGAGAGGGGGATACAGGGGGAGAGGTTCAATCGAAATAAGGTAAATTTGGATTAAGTGAACTTTGAGTTTATCTATGTGGTAGGCATATACTATTTTTAAAAGGGGTCCCCCAAATGCCCGATGAAACACCAGCGGCTACAAAGGAGACTAGATATGGGCATGTCGGATTTATTTAACCCAAATGTGGAAAGGCTGAAAGCTAAGGGAGATGTTAAAGGCTTGATAAAAATGTTGGAGAACAAGAGAGAGCGGAGTGCTCGATTGGGTGCAGCCGACGCTCTGGGAGATATAGGCGATGCAACAGCAGTAAAACCCCTCATCCAGGCATTAAAAGATGAAAATAGTGATGTTCGGATGGTATCAGCATGGGCTCTTGGAAAAATACCAGATACAGCAACGGTAGAACCCCTCATCCAGGCGTTAAAGGACGAATACCGAGGTGTTCGCTCGGAAGCAGCACGCGCCCTTATAGACATAAGAGACACGAGAGCAGTAGAACCCCTCATCCAGGCTCTGAAGGATGACCACTGGGAAGTTCGGTTGCACGCAGCGGAAGCTCTTAAACAGATAGGGGGTGCAACAGCGGTAGAACCGCTCATGGGTGCCTTAAAGGATGAATATGACGATGTTCGAACGGCAGCATCAGAGGCTCTGGTAAAGATAGGGGACGCAAGGACAGTAGAACCTCTCACCCAGGCTCTAGAGCATTCGCTTCATCATGTGCAATATGAGGCAGTAGAGGCTCTGGCAAACATAGGAAAACCAGCACTGGAAGGTCTAATTCAAGCCTTGAACAGTGAGGATATAGTTGTTCGAGCGAGAGCAGCAAAGGCTCTGGCAGAGATAGGGGACGCAAGGGCAGTAGAACCCCTCATTCAGGCTCTGAAGGATAAAGATTGTCGGGATGATGCACTATTGGCAGTAACAAACGCGCTTGAAAGGATGGGAGATGCGGCAGTAGAACCACTCATTCAGACTTTGAAGGACGAAGATAGCAGCGTCCGATGGAATGCAGCAACAGTTCTTGAAAACCTGGACTGGGAGCCTAGAGGTGATGCTGAAAGGCTTGACTACTTGGTTGCCATGCAAAGGTGGGATGAACTAGTAACATTAGGAGCACCGGGGCTGGAGCCAGCCATCCAGGCATTGAACCATGAAAGTCGCTTTATTCGCCTCGCTGCAACACATGCTCTTGAACAGACAAGGGATGCAAGAGCAGTAGAAGCCCTCATCCGTGTGTTGAGGGATGATGAAGACTGGTATGTTCGAATGAGTGCAGCACACACCTTGGGGGAGATAAGAGATGAGAGGGCGATAGAGTCCTTCATACAGGCTTTGTTAGAGGATGAAGATAGCAGTGTTCGGGGGAAAGCAGCAATGGTTCTTGGAAAGATAGGTGATGAAAGAGCGGTAGAAGCCCTCACTCAGGCACTAAAAAAGGAGAAAAATGAATTTGCTTGGGACAATGCGAATGAAGCTTTAAGCAAGTTGAAAAAGAAGAAAAACGAGGATGTTAAACAAGAGTAGTTAAAAATGCCTAAGCCAAGAAGTTATCAGACGGAAGCGATTATTATTAAGAAAACCAAGCTGGGGGAGGCGGATAGAATCCTTACCTTCTATACTCCTCACCTGGGCAAGATTCAGGCGGTAGCCAAGGGGGTCAGGCGGCCGAGGAGCAAGATGGCGGGGCATCTTGAGCTTTTAACCCACAGCCTGGTGTCGTTGGCCAGGGGGCGAAATCTGGATACGGTAACCGGGTGTCAAACTATCAACAGCTTCCTTCTTCTAAAAAGCGACCTAAGGCTTGCTTCTTACGGTCTTTACGCCACCGAGCTAGTTAACCAGTTCACCGCTGACCATATTGAAAATTATCCCCTGTTTCAGTTGCTACTGGAGACAATGCACCGCCTGTGCCAGAGCAGCAATAATGAACTAACCCTGCGCTACTTTGAGCTTCAGCTATTAAACGAGGTTGGCTACCGACCTCAGCTTCAGCAGTGCGTCTCCTGCCACCTGCCACTGGAACCTACAACCAACTCATTCAGCCCCAGCGCTGGCGGTGTGCTGTGCCCCAATTGCAGTCAGAGCCAGCCTTTAGCCTACCCCCTCTCAGTTAACGGCCTAAAGGTGCTAAGACTTTTGCAGAGCAGCGATTACAGCACTGCCGAGAAACTAAAAATGAACCCAGAACTAGCCGGTGAGTTAGAGGGGTTAATGAGGAACTACCTCAAATACCTCCTGGAACGAGAGATAAAGTCAGCCGCCTGGCTGGATAGCCTGAAGGAGCAAACCAAGGAAACGGCTTTACTACAGGAGTAAGAAAATATATAATAGCCAATAAGTAAAAATACGGCTGAGAGGCTAAGAACCCTCGGTCTTTTTACTATGATATATGTGAGGACAGGAGAGAGATGACATCCAGATTAGACCGCATAGCTCAACAACGATTGGAAAAGCTGGAGAGGCTTCGGGCTCGTGGCATTAACCCCTACCCACATCGCTATCATCGCAGCCACACGACACAGCAAGCCATTGCCCTACTCAAGCAGCAAGAGGAAGGCGGTGGTAAGGGTGAAACCCCGGTAGTTAATATTGCCGGGCGAATTATGGCAAGACGGCGTATGGGTAAAATTTCTTTCCTTGATATACGCGATGGTTCAGGGAAAATTCAGCTATACTTTCATAGCGACCTTGTCAGTGAAGCCAACCTCAAACTGCTCAAGGATATAGATATAGGCGATATTATCGGAGCCAGTGGTAAGCTTTTCCGAACAAAGAGTGGAGAGCCTACCCTTGAGGTAGAAAATTTTACCCTGCTGTCTAAATCACTCCGACCCCTGCCTGAGAAGTGGCACGGGCTTAGTGATATTGATACGCGATACCGTCAGCGCTACCTTGACCTCATCGCCAATACCGAAGTTGGAGAAATCTTTAAGGTGCGCAGCCAGGTTATTACTGGCATACGGCAATTCATGGATAGGCGAGGGTTTCTAGAAGTAGAAACGCAGGTGCTGCAACCGTTAGCCGGGGGTGCTTTAGCCCGACCATTCATTACGCACCATCTTGCCCTTGACCAAGATTTCTACCTGCGCATTGCCCTTGAACTCCATCTTAAGAGATTAATTGTAGGTGGTTTTGATAAAGTCTATGAGGTGGGGCGTATTTTTCGCAATGAGGGTATCTCTACCAAGCACAATCCTGAGTTTACCATGCTTGAAAGTTACGAAGCCTATGCTGACTACAATGATGTGATGGAGATGGTAGAGAAAATGGTATCGGGCACCCTTAGAAAAATCACAGGCGGATATAAGATTAGGTTTGGTGATAATGTGCTTAACTTTAAACCTCCGTGGCAGCGACTTAGCCTGCACCAGGCGATTATGAACTACGCCGGCGTTAACTTTGACAAATTTCCTGACACCGATTCGCTCAGAGGTGAGATGCTAAGGTTAAAAATGGAGGTTGACCCTCAAAAGGACAGGGGGAGGCTGATAGATGAGCTAATTTCAACCTATGTTGAGCCCAATTTGATACAGCCTACCTTTCTTCTGGATTATCCGATAGAGATATCGCCCCTAGCCAAGAAGAAGCCTGATAATGAGTGTCTGGTAGAGCGTTTTGAAGGCTTTGCTGGTGGAATGGAAATTGCCAACGCTTTTACCGAGCTTAATGACCCTATAGACCAAAGACAGCGTTTTCTCCAGCAGCAAAAGCAGCAGGCAGAGGGTGAGGCAGGGGTTATTGATGAGGATTTTGTGCTGTCACTGGAGTATGGTATGCCTCCTACCGGGGGGCTGGGACTTGGTATTGACCGCCTGGTGATGCTAGTAACCAATCAGCAATCAATTCGTGAGGTAATTCTGTTCCCTCAGCTCAGGGAGAAGACATGAGGAGAGAAAATGTCGCTCGTGCCAGCCTTTGAAATAGGTGTGTGGAATGCCTGGATTTTCACGCTTTATCTCCCATTACATCCTTTCTTAATAATGCTGATTGTTAAAGATGCCAACAAAAAAATGGAATTTCCTGCCTATAACAAGACCGAGAAAATAATTAGCACTTTTACGAACTTTATTTTATTTTTTGGGCTCTTTATATATTCTGTATTTCTGCCCTTACAATTAGGCACGATATGGTTTTATGTAGGCCTTGCTCTTTGTGTATCGGGAGTGATTGTGTGGACAATGGCTATGGTGAATATTGCTAATATTCCTCTTGGTGAGCCATGGGTCAAGGGACTTTATCGTTTTTCAAGACATCCCATGGTTCTGTCTTCGTTTCTAATATTCATAGGTGCAGGTATAGCTTCAGCCTCATGGGTTTTCTTATTGTTTTCGATTGTGCTCATAATCTTGTCGGCTATTCTTATAACTGCCGAAGAGCGCTTCTGCCTTGAGAAATACGGCAACGCCTACCGTGAATATATGAATAGAACGCCAAGATGGATAGGAATACCGCAATCGGGGGAAAGTGATTAACATGCCCCTTCATAAGAAAAACAAAAGGAGTTAAAGAGAAGCGAAGCCTCTCTTATATAACTACTTCCCCCTCTCCTTTGAAGGGGAGGGGGATAAAGGGGGAGAGTTGGCAATCAATTTTATGAGGGAAGAGGTATGCTTGACCTGAAGTTTATACGGGAGAATATAGATTTGGTGCGAGAGGCAGTAGAGAGTCGCCAGGATACTGCCCCGCTGGATGAAATTCTAGGGCTTGATTCGGAGCATCGCCAGAAGATACTTGAGCTGGAGGGCTTCAGGCACGCCAGAAAAGAGGTTGCCCGGGAAAGAAAAATGGGCAAAGAGATTATGGATGAGGGGCGGGGACTGCGCACCAAGATAAGGGCATTAGAGGAAGAGGTAAGAAGCCTAGATAAACAACTGGAAGAGCTTCTATTACAGGTGCCTAATATCCCCCAGCCAACAGTGCCCTCAGGCAAGGGTGAGGAGGATAATGTGGTGGTGCGCTCGTGGGGAGAGCCTAGAAGCTTTGATTTTCAGCCAACTCCCCACTGGAAATTGGGCGAGTCTCTGGACATCATTGACTTTGAAAGGGGGGTAAAGCTATCAGGCACTCGTTTCTACGTGCTCAAGGGGTCAGGTGCCCGACTGCAAAGAGCCCTCATCTCTTTTATGCTTGACCTGCACACCACCGAGCACGGCTATCAGGAGGTATATCCGCCATTTATGGTCAAGAGGGAGTGTATGGTAGGCACCAGTAATCTGCCCAAATTTGCTGATCATTTATATCATGATGAAGAGGATGACTTCTGGTTCATACCTACGGCTGAGGTGCCACTTACCAATCTACACCGTGCTGAAATTATACCGCCGGGAACTCTACCCATTTATTATGTAGCCTATACCGCCTGTTTTCGTCGGGAAAAGATGTCAGCAGGGAAGGATACACGGGGCATAAAACGAGGTCACCAGTTTGATAAGGTGGAGATGTACAAGTTTACCGAGCCATCCACATCTAGCCAAGAGTTGGAGAAAATGGTACATAACGGGGAAGAGGTCTGCCAGAGGCTTGGGCTGCCGTACCGGGTGAAGCAACTGTGCACTGCTGATTTAGGCTTTGCGTCTACTAAATCCTATGATATTGAGATATGGGCTCCGGGGTGTGGTGAGTGGTTAGAGGTAAGCTCCTGCTCCAACTGCGGTGATTTTCAAGCCCGGCGAGCCAGCATCCGCTACCGCCCCTCCCCTGAGGCTAAACCCCAGTTTGTCCATACTCTAAACGGCTCAGGGCTAGCCCTGCCCCGGGTGCTCATTGCCGTAATGGAGAACTACCAGCAAGCCGACGGCAGTATCTTAATTCCCGAAGTGCTCCAGCCATTTATGGGAAAGAAGGTGATTAGATAGATTATTAGTAATTCCGTATTCGGTCCGAACTTAGAGATGAATATAAAAAAATTTGAAGTAATAACAGAATAGATGGATAAAGTCAATGCCAGTGTTTAACAGCTATATCCTGACTTTAGTAGTTGTGCATTGATACCCCTTGACAAAGCCTGAATAATATGTTATTAGTTAAAGTCCATAAGGAGATATGGTGCCCAGACCAAGGGTGACCAGTCAGGTGGTGAGCTGGGTTGAACAGGAGCTTCGCCGCCACCGAGTTCCATTAATAAGAACAGCGTCCGATGCTTTGCCTCGGAGTGGCTCAATAAGGCTACGGAGATTGTAAAAAGTAAGCGGGGAGACCTGGAAGGGGGTGATATTGGCAGAGATAAAATTTAAAAACCAGCAGTAAAAGTCAGCAAAATATATGACGAGGAGGAAATATGATTGGAGGTAAAAAGATTAAGCCTTTAGTGTTTGTTAGTTTAGCTTTAGTTCTAGCGCTCTCTCTAGTGGCTGGTGCTTGTGCTCCAGCGGCACCAGAGGAGGCTGCCGAGGAGGTTGCCGCGCTGGAATCAAAGTTAGCTGCGGAAAAGTCCAAAGTCTCTAGTCTGGAGGGCGAGGTTTCTGACCTGGAGGGCGAGGTTTCTGACCTGGAGGGCGAGATTGCTGAGCTAAGAGCACCGGCTGAGGTGTTTGAGTGGAAGTTCCAAACGTGGGCTACCCCGGGAGACATAGACTTTGCGGGCTACCAACTTTCAATAGAAGAGCTTAAGGCGGCATCTGACGGCCGGATAGATATTGAACTATTTGGTGTCGGGGTGCTAGTGGGAGGGGTTGAGGCAATTGAAGCTGAGGGCGCAGGAATAATTGATGGAAGTTTCGCCTTTGGTGGCTATTATTCGGGTTATGACTTCGCCTTTGGAGTCGCCGGCTCCCCAGCCTCCCTCTTCCCAGACTTTAGGACCCATACGCTGTGGTTCGAGGAGTTTGGCGGTATCGAGCTAATGAGAGAACTTTACGGCGGGTACAATATTTATTATGTCTGCCCAATAGAGCTGGTTGCCGAAGCTATAAACTCCGTGGTCCCCATCAGGAACCTTGATGACCTTCAGGGATTAAAAATCAGATTGGGGGGTGGGGGTTTTTGTGCTGAGGTCTTTACCAGGGCGGGAGCCGTAGTTCACTTTATATCTGGAGGCGAGATTTATTCGGCGCTGGATACAGGGCTTGTTGAAGCTGGTGAATTCGTAGGCCCAACCACGAATTGGGCGCTCGGTCTCCATGAGGTTACAGACTATGTCTTATGGCCGGCACCTCATAATAGAACGATATACACCGAGCTGACGCTAAATATGGATGTCTGGGAAGGGTTGCCTGACAACCTCAAGGATCTCATTCATGCGGCGCGACATACAATTTCAGCGAACAACCGTTACAGAATACTGGCTGCCGATTTGGACACAATAGACAAGATGGTTGCTTTAGGTCTAGAGCACACAGTGTTCGCACCTGAGAGTTGGAAGGTGCTGGAGGAGTTGAGTTTTGAAGTCGCTTTAGAGTCCAAGGAGAAGAGCCCAATGAGTGAGAGGATGATTACCTCACAACTTGATTTGTTGGAGCGCCTAGGGTACATAGATTAGTGGTATAGACGACTATAGTTACAAGTCTGGGGGGTGTAGGGTAGTTTCACTATGCCCCCCAGTGTTTGTGAACTTCATTAGAATTTTGATTAAAAACTTAATACATTCCATAATATAGCCCTTATTATATAAGGACGGTTCATAAGGAATGAAGTCTTTTTTGTCAGTTATTGACAGCATGAGTGAATGGTCGGGAAAAATCTTTTCCTTTTTAGTGTTGGCGGCAGTCCTGGTAGCAACCTACGAAGTGGTAATGAGGTATGCCTTTAACGCCCCTACCGTGTGGAGTCTTGACCTGACCATATTTTTGTGTGGTGCCACCTATGTGATGGCGGGAGCCTATGCCCATTACCATAACGCCCATGTTAAGATAGAGGCATTGTATGGGCGCTGGACGCCACGGACGAGGGCTATGGTTGACTTGTTGGTTACTGCTCCGCTGTTATTTGGCTTTTGTGGTGTGCTGGTATGGGTAGGGATAGGATGGACTTGGGAGGCCATAGTCGGAAAGATAACCTATTATACAGAGTGGCACGCGCCCATCTGGCCGATGAGGCTGATAATAACCTTAGCCGCCTTTCTTCTGCTACTTCAGGGATTGGCTAAATTCATTCGCGACCTGGCTACTATCAAGGGAAAGGGAGCAGTATGAGTCCCGAGCTGGTTACTGTGGTGATGGTGGGCTCCTTTTTTGTATTGCTGGCAGTAGGGGTTCCTCTTGCCTGGGCTGCTGCCGCCGTGGGTCTGGCAGTCGGTTTCATCCTGTCGGGTCCCGACATTTTCCCTATGCTCGTTTACCGCATCTGGAACACAATGTGCAGCTGGAGTCTGATAGCTGTTCCCCTGTTTGTCTTCATGGCGAATATGCTGCAACATTCTGGAATAGCCGATGACCTGTATGAAGCCTTTTACCGTTGGTTGGGTCCGATTAGAGGCGGCCTGGCAATGGCCAGTGTGGCAGTCTGCACCCTTGTGGCGGCGATGCTGGGGACAGCCGGAGCCGGTGTAACCATAATGGGGCTCATTGCTCTCCCGGCTATGCTCAAGCGCAAATATGACAAACGTTTAGCCTGTGGGAGTATTGTTGCCGGTGGTAGTCTAGGAGTGCTCATCCCACCCAGCATAATGTTTATCATTTATGGCATGTTCGCCGGCGTATCAATAGGGAAGTTGTTCATGGGTGGCATCCTCCCAGGCTTGCTCCTTTCTTTCTTGTACATTAGCTATATAGGCATCAGGTGTTACTTGAATCCACAGGCTGGTCCAGCACCATCCAAGGAAGAAAGAGCAGCAATTACCTTACGCCTAAAAATCACTGCTACCAGGAGCTTAATCCTACCCATCTTGCTCATCGTGGCCGTTTTAGGGTCTATTTTCAGCGGAATAGCTACCCCTGGGGAAGCAGCCGGGGTAGGGGCTATAGGGGCGATGTTATGTGCTGCTGTCCGTCGCCAATTTACCTGGCAAAATTTGAAGCTATCACTCTACGGAACTATGAGGACCATCGGTCTGGTTATGTGGATTGTATTTGGAGGTATGATCTTCATCACTATTTATACACTTGCCGGCGCCACCGACTTTGTAAGTGGGGTGCTATTTGCACTGCCCTTAGGTCCTTGGGGCACCCTCATTGTAATCCAAGTCATACTAATCCTCCTGGGAATGGTTCTTGAGACTATCAGCATTATTGTGCTATGTGTGCCCATCTTCGTCCCCGTTATCACCGCCTTGGGCTTTAGCCCCCTATGGTTCGGAGTTCTGTTCAACATTAATCTGCAGATAGCTTACTTATCGCCGCCCTTTGGCTACTCCCTGTTCTATCTGAAAGGGGTGGCGCCTCCGGAGATAAGTGTCACCGACCTTTACCTTAGCGTCTGGCCTTTTATAATACTTCAGTTGATTGGTCTGGTTCTGTGCATGATATTCCCCCCGATAATCCTGTGGCTTCCTGGTATGATGATAAAATAGAAGCATTAGAAGGTTATGCCAGTTAAGGAGTACACAGTTCTCCCTTGAAGAGAGTGCTTATGGGTTGACTTTCTATTCTTTCGTCTCATGTTTTGCGCTGCCTCAAATAACCCCTGCTCTTTCATACAATAAAGCCTCTTGCCCACTGTGATTAAAATCATAAATATTTTAGACCAAGGGGCTTGACAAGCGGTTGTATAATAGGATTAATATAGGTTAGCCTAGATGAGTGTCGTATAAGAGTATCGTATAAGGGTGTTCTTATTTAATGGAGAGGCGATGAAAGAGTTTGACCCAACGGATGAAGATTATAACCTATGGCTATTTTTAGCCCAAGTAAGAGCTGTAATGTTCAAGGCTAGACAGAAAGAGGTAAGTCGATACGGTATTACTGCAGGGCAGGCCTCAGCTTTGTTTGTTATTAATGCCCTTGGCGATAGGGCAACGCCTGCCGAAATATCAAGGTGGCTTTTCCTGAAGTCTCACTCGGTTTCTGCACTCCTGAATAGGATGGAGAAGCAAGGACTGGTGAAGAGAGCCAAGGACTTACCTAAAAAGAACCTGGTGAGAGTTGCGTTAACTGAGGAAGGACGTGAACTCTATGGTAACTGTACCAAGCGAGAATCTATGCATAAAATAATGGCTTCGCTAGATAGCAACTTGCGCCAACAACTGATGGGATGCTTAGAGAAATTACGCGATGCGACGCTGAAATATCTGGAAGAGGAGCGGGAAATGCCGTTTCCGTATTAAGGGTCATCGTTGACTCAATAGAGTGATGCTCAGGTCTTCTAGAAGCTTTCCTTTTCATGCCTGACACTGAGACCGACAACATTGCTAAAGGAGGTGGGAAATGAGGTAGTTAATTAAATACCCAGGGTGACTAATTTTTAGGAGGTTATGGAATTGAAAACTAAAAGACTATTGATGCTAGTTGGTAGTGTTTGTCTAGCCGTGATGCTAGCACTGCCGCTGGTGGCAAGTTGTGGTCCAGCAGCACCAGAGGAGGGTGCCGAGGCTGAGCTAGAAGCGAAGCTAGCTGCAGAGAAGGCGAAGGTCTCTAGTCTGGAGGACGAGGTTGCCGACCTGGAGGACGAGATTGCCGGGCTAAGAGCACCAGGTGAGGTATATAAATGGAGACTGGCTGATGAATATGGCGCCGCGATGACTAGCTGGTGTCTCGACCCCCTTATTGCTGATATTAGCGACATGAGCGGTGGGCTAATTAAAATTGAGGGATACGCTTCAGGAGTGCTAGTGCCGGATGACCAGGCGCTTGATGCCTTAGATAAGAATATCATTGATATGGCACGTACTGCGTCAGCCTACTTTGCTGATAAGATGGACACCGCCATGCTCAATTGTTTGCCCTTTATTTGGCAAGATGATGTAGAGTGCGAGATACTCCTTCATAAATTAGGGCTTGAGGACATTATCCGTGAAGGCTATGCTGATCTTGGCGCTTACTATCTAAGCGAAAGTATGTCAGGTCCATACTATATGTTAACAAACACGCCTGTCACCTGTATTGCAGATTTACAACCGCTCAAGATCAGGGCTACCGCCACTAATACTCCCTGGCTAGCGGAGCTAGGGGTGTCAAGCACCTACTACCCTGCCGCCGAACTCTACACTTCATTATCTACAGGTATTGTTGATGGGGCTATCTACGGGGGAGCGACTGACTACACAGATCTGGGGCTATTTGAGGTTGCCACATATATTATAAAGCCGACGGTTTACAATCCAGCATGCGACCTGTACCTAGTAAGCCTGGACCTGTGGAACTCACTGCCTAAGAATCTTCAAACAATCCTGACCGCAGCAGGTAGGAAAAGCAGCCGCTTTATATACAATGAGTTCCAGAGAAGAGAGATTGTCGACCTGGCGGCGGCCATGGAAACTTATGGCGTCACTGTAACCCATCTTCCAGCTGAAGACCAAGCACTGATATTCCAAGCAGCCGACAAGCAGTGGGACGAACAAGCTGCACGGAGTGAGCGCACTGCAAGAGGAATTGAAATTATCAGAAGCTGGCACGAAATTCTACGCGGCTCGTAGGAAGATTTGGTCTGCCGAAGTTCCCGGTGCACAAGCAATATTTGTCACTCGTGGTCGCCTTGGCTCCTGGAGAGGGGGCTAGGGTGGCCACGAAAACAATAAGCTTAAATCAAGAAAGGGAAAGTTGGACTAAGTGCTGAAATTAAAGCGTGTCCTCAGCACAATTGATGCCATAAGTAAGTGGTCAGGCTATGTCGTCATGTTCGGGACACTGGTGATAACTCTTTTTCTAACCATCGAAGTGGTAGCCCGATATGTATTTAATGCCCCTACTCTATGGGCTACAGAGTCTACCTCCATTGCTTATGGTATTATGGTACTCATCGCCGGAGCGTATGTCCTTATCACCGGTGGGCATGTCAATATGGATGCACTATACAACCGCCTCTCCCCAAGGAGAAAAGCCGCTCTGGACATATTTACTTCTGTTTTTTTCTTTACCTTTTGTGTCATATTGTTGCGGAATGGAATTCCATTGGCAATTAAGGCTATAGTATTGCAGGAGCACTCTCAAAGTGCCTGGGGAGCCCCATGGTGGCCAACAAGGATAGCAATACCCATAGGGGCTTTCTTAATACTGCTTCAAGGATTGGCTAAGTTAATCCGTGATTTTTATACTGCTGTGACGGGAAGTAAGTTGGTATGAGCATTGAACTTATTTCGTTATTGATGTTCGGCAGTATGCTATTACTCATATTAAGCGGATTACCTATAGCTTTTGCCTTAGGTGGTCTATCAGTTATATTTGTTTCTTTGCTATGGGGTCCTGAAGCAATAGAGCTGATTCTCTACGCAACCATGGATGTACAAAATATGTACACTATCGTGTGCGTTCCTGGTTTTGTCTTCACCGGGATTATTCTACAAAACTCTGGCATTGCCGATGACATGTTCGACACAATACGAAAATGGTCTGGCCGACTCAAAGGTGGGTTGGCAATCGGTGTGGTGATTATTTGTGCTCTCTTCGGCGCTATGGTAGGAATAGCTGCAGTGGGTACCCTGACTATGGGGCTCATTGCCCTTCCGGCTATGCTTAAGCGCCACTATGATAAAGAACTAGCGATGGGGACCATTCAGGCTGGAGGTGCACTGGGTTGTCTCATTCCCCCTAGCGTCGTCTTCGCTCTTTATGGAGTTATCGCCCGACAGTCAATTGGGCAACTGTTCATGGCAGGGCTTTTCCCCGGGCTGCTGCTTGCCGGTTTATTTATTATCTATATAGTGATAAGGTGTCATTTTCAGCCCCACCTCGGGCCTGGACTCCCCCCTGAAGAGAGGGTTTCCTGGAATGAGAAGTTTGCTTCCCTCAAGGGGCTTATATTTCCTTTCCTTTTAATCTTCCTGGTTCTGGGGCTAATCATGCTGGGTGTTACTACCCCTACTGAAGCCTCTGCCGTAGGGGCTCTAGGTAGCATTATTGTGGCTATTATTCGTCGGAAGTTTAATTGGCCTATGTTGAAGGATGCCCTCCTGAGTACCATGAAACTCACTGCCATGGTTGCCTGGATCTTTATAGCCGCTCTGTCCTTTAGCCGAATATACACCGGCTTAGGAGCTGTTGAGCTGCTGGCTGGCTGGCTAGAGGGTATTGGATTGGGACCTTGGGGTACCATCATACTGATGCAGGTCAGCTTCTTTCTTATGGGATTCGTCTTGGATGAACAGGCTATGCTTTTCATTGTTGCTCCTATCTATATACCCATAGTTGCCGGCTTGGGTTTTGACCTCGTATGGTTTGGGGTTCTCTATGTCATGAATACAGAGATGGCTTTGCTGACACCGCCTTACGGTTTCAACCTGTTTTACATGAAAAGTATCGTTCCTAAAGGTATAACCATGATGGATATTTATAAATCGGTCATTCCCTACGTAGGGCTTCAAGCGCTGGGGTTAGCCATGGTCATGATATTTCCACAAATAGCCATGTGGCTTCCAGGCCTGGTATCGGCTAGATTAGCTCAAGGTTAAGTCTCTAATTTCCGTAAACTTAAATAAGTGGATAGCCAAGGTTTGGTAATATGATTAAATACTAAGGAGGTATTAAGATGACTATTACCAAGAAGGAACTTACTGGAAAGGCTCAAACTGTGTTGGGCCCGATTGATGTGGAGGAACTGGGAATAACTCTACCTCATGAACACTTTCTTCTTGACATGGGGGTTTGGTTTGACCCGCCCAAAATAGCCAGCGAGAAGGCACTGGCATACCAACCAATCACCATGGAAAACCTCGGCTGGGTGCACTATAACGAGTATAAAAACCTGGATAATGTGCAATTGCTGGATGAAGAGTTAGCTATTAAGGAAGCTATGCTATTCAAAAAAGAAGGCGGTAAGACAATTGTTGATGTTACCAATGTTAACCTTAGCCGTGACCCTGCAGCCCTAGTGCGTATTTCCCAGGTTACAGGTCTCAATATAATTATGGGCTCAGGCTACTACGTAGGTGAGGCACAGGGGGAGGACTTTGACCGTAAGTCTGAAGAGGAGATTGCAGAAGAAATTGTGCGAGATATTACGGTAGGAGTTGACGACACAGGGATATGCTCTGGGATTATTGGGGAGGTTGGCGGCTCATGGCCTTTACAAGACAGAGAGAAAAAGAGTTTGCGTGCTTCTGCCCGTGCCCAGAAACTTGCCGGGGCACCAATTACTTTACATACCGGTCGTAACGAAGGTTCACCACTAGAAATGAGCCAAGTGCTGGATGATGCTGGCGCTGATATGAGCCATGTGGCGGTAGGGCATTTAGACCGCGAGGTCTACTCCCTCAAAAGTCTCCTGGACTTAGCCAAGGGAGGTTGCTATCTTCAATATGATGGCTTTGGAGACACAGTATTTTACTCGCTGCATCTTGGAGTATACGATAGGCCAAGTGATATACAGCGCATCAGGCAAATTATGGAACTCATTGACAAGGGATATTTAAACCAGATTCTCATATCGCATGATGTTTGCCTGAAGACAAAGCTTGTTGCTTATGGCGATGGTGGCTATGCCCATATCTTGCGCAATATCGTACCTCAGATGCGAGCCAGAGGTGTCTCCGCAAAAGAAATACATACCATACTAGTGGAAAACCCAAAACGCTTTCTGCAGTTTCACTAAAAGTGAGACGGGCTCTGCCAGGGGAAACTGAGGTAAACAGGGGTTTTTATAATCTTTTTACCCTTAGTTTTTGATTCCTCCCCCTCCCGTGTGGTAGCCTCAGCTGTAATCGGGCAAGTGGCATCCCGTCTAAAAGACAAAAAGGGAAGAAGGTGGTTAGGTAGAAACATTCGGTCTTCCAGAGCAAAAATAGCAACTTGGAAGAAGTGTAGAGTACTCTTAGCGATTACGATTATGATTTTGATGGAAAGACAGCTCCCATGAAGTGGAGAATTAACGCAGCGATTGTTCGAGAAGTCATATTGCTACAGTCATAAGCAGGACAAAAACAAGCCACGTCAAAACCGACCACCCTTCCCCTTTTGGCTATCCCAACAAGGGTCTGCTGGACCTCTAAGAAGCTTAACCCACCTGGCTCCTGAAAGGTTGTGCCCGGTGCCACCGATGGGTCCAAAGCATCGACATCAAGGCTTACATAGATATTCTTAGCCTCGGGAATGCTCTCTACCACCTTACTAACTCCCATCTGTCTGAACTTATTAGCTGTAATGATTTTCTCGCCATACTTCAAAGCTGCGTCATAGGCTTTCCTAGAACTAGGTGGTAAAGGAGCTCTGAAGCCAATCAGCGTTATGTTATGAACGAAAGGAAGCTCAGAGCAGCGCCTAAATGCACTGGCGTTGAAGACTTTTACCCCCTCCTCCGTCTCATCTTCAAAGTCCAGGTGGGCGTCAAGATACACAATATCAAGAGGTTCATATCTCTCAAAAGCTTTTACCACCAGAAAGGGAATCGTATGGTCCCCCCCGATGACCACGGGAAGGCTACCACGAGCCAATATCTGCCTGACCGTTTTAGCTACCCTCTCAAAGTTCCCCTCATTTTCAGTAGGTAGAATATTTACATCACCGCAATCAGCCATAGTAACACCCTTTAATTCCTCTACACCAGTATCAACATTGAACCACCCACAAGCAGCCTCAGCCTGGCCATCGTCGGTATAGGAATATTCGCTCTGGGCTTGGCGGACTGCTGCCGGACCCCACCTAGTGCCACCCCGGCACCACCTTCTCGAGCCGTAGTCGAAGGGAAGCCCTAGGAAGGCGATATCCGCTGAGAGCTCATCAAGATTGCTACAGGTAGGCATACCGAATAGTGTCTTAACCCCTGACAGAACATCCCTCGTTTTTTTTCTCACTGTCTTTCTCCTTATTCCTAAATTTTTGGATTTTGGGGGTCTTCAGTCCACATGCTGGTGCTAATGCTCTTTAATTGAGGTCATCGTTCCCCCAGTAATGCTTGCTCAGCAGCAGCTTTTGCTTACTATAAAACTTGCCGGTGAAAATCCCCCTTTGAGTATTTCTTTTATTCCAGGGCGCATCAGCCTTAGTAAAACACCCTCTGCTATCCTTACCTTCTACCGCTACTATTCCTCACCCAAGCGCAAAAACTGTTTCAGGAAGCCATAAGGCTAACTGCGGGAAGAGTAGAACCAAAACTAACACAGATGCTTGGATTATTAAAAAGGGCCAAATAGAACGGTAGATATCTGTTATGGTTACTCCAGGTGGAGCCACTCCCCTCATATAGAACAGACAATAGCCGAATGGAGGAGTCAAGTAGCCTAGCTGCATATTAATTATGAAAAGAACTCCAAACCATACCGGGTCAAAGCCAAAAGCCACAAGAATTGGGGCATACACGGGAATTGTCAATGTTATCATAGTTATTTCTTCTACAATGCAGCCTAAAAGTATGTAGCTTAACTGCATAAATACAACAAGCATAATGGGTGACACTGTTAAGTCTGTCAATACTCCGCGGACTAACTGGGCAGTACCTATATCAATAAATATAGTAGCAAATATTTTCGCCCCGAAAATGATCCACATAATGATACAGTTAATTACAAAAGTTCGGTAGCATGCCTCTTTAAATAGCTGCCAGCTAAGTTTGCGGCGAATAGCAATGGAAACTAAAATGGCAACAGCTCCTACAGCAGCAGATTCCATAGGGGAGGCTATACCCAGAAAGATCGAACCTAGCATGATGACGATAATAACAATAGGTATAATTACTCCCCTGCTTAGAGCAAGCTTCTGCCTAAAAGGTAGCCTGTCTTCAGGGGGCACAACGGGACCAAGGCTCGGTCGAAAATGACATCTCAGACCTATATAGGTCATATAGGATGCTGATAGAATAACTCCCGGGATAAGCCCTCCGGCAAACAACCTTCCTATAGATGTGTGTGTCAACATACCAAAGATGATGGCGGTAACGCTGGGAGGGATGAGGATTCCCAATGCTCCACCAGCCATGATAGGAGCCAGTGCTATACTTTTGTCATACTTGTACCTGAGCATTATGGGAAGGGCGATAACTCCCATGGTGATTACGCCAGCAGCGGCTACTCCTGACATGGCGGCAATTACAGTGCAAACTACCACTGTGGCTATGGCTAGGCCGCCAGGTACCGCTGCCAACCAGTGGCGTATAGCTGCATATAGTTCTTCTGCTAGGCCAGACTTTTCCAAGAGGCAAGCTATAAAAATAAATAGAGGCATCGCAACCAGGGATAGCGATACCATTCCAGAATAGACCTGCATGGCAGCGATGGTAAGCACACGCGTCCCCCCGTAGATAAAGCCAACTACTATGGCGCTAGACCCCAAAGTGAAGGCCATGGGAAAGCCTAGAGCCAAACCAACAAAGAGGCAGGCAAGGAGTATAATTAGCAGTGTAAGAGGAGTCACTTTAGCTCTTCCCTTTTAATAACTAACCAGAAATTTCGTATAGCTAGAGCCAAAGTTTGAAGTAACATTAGCAAGGCGGCTAGAGGTATACATATCTTAACCGGATATAATGGAGAACGGAACATGGTACACGTAGTTTCTCTGGCTAGTGTAGAGCTTAGTGCCATGTTAAATCCTTGTACAAATATGAGGATGAGCAGCATAAAGAGAAGGGGGAAGGCTATTAAATCACAAATTGCCTTCCCCCTTTCTGAGAACCGGGCATAGATAACATCTGACCTAATATGCTGGTTAAGCAAAAGGGCGTAACCACCACCAATAACTGAATACGCAGCAAAGATAGCGCAGGTTATTTCATGCGCCCAATGCGTAGGTGAGTTAAATCCGTATCTTAAAACAACTTCATAGGCCAATATCAAAGTCATGAATATAATGAGCACACTGAGAACCTTCCCGGTGTGCGCATTAATCATGCCAATAATACGCAAAAAACGTAAAAGATGATTACGCATCCCTTAGGCCTGTAACTAAAACTCCTATTTTAGCCCGGCTAGCTCGGCTATACCTGGCTCGTATTTGATTAGGAAATCTTGAAGTATTTGGAGTGCTTCTTGACTGGGCGCATCAGTGGAGAACTCCTCTGTAGCATCAAGCACTGCCTTCTGATATATGAGAATATCCTCAGCAGACCAGTCTATTATTTCAATTCCGCGCTCTTCTGCTATCTCCCAAGCCTCGGCATTAACCTTAGCCCCATCGTAAATTGCATAGGTGTCTGCCGCTCCAACCGCTGTGCTTACTATAGCCTTAAGGTCATCAGTAAGTTCGCCCCATTCCGCTTCATTTACAGCGAACCAGTAACCCATCGTGTCTTGCGTATAAGGCTCTCGAATCCAATAGTCAGTGACGTCATCCCAGCCCATTTCCAGGTAATCTGAAGCACAGGCGTAGGAAATGGCATCCACGAGGCCAGTGGCTAATGAGGTGTAGCATTCCCCCCCTGGGAACCACGTTGTTGCCGCCCCTAACGACTCCCAGGCTCCAGCGTCTGCTGTAGCCCCAGTCCTATACTTTATCCCTGGAATATCTTCTATACCATAGATAGGAACTGTTGAAGCAGTGCAACAAAACTCTCGCGTAACAACTACTGGTGTGACAATGTGTATACCAGGATAATATTTGTCAGTTTCCTCCCTTATTAGCTCAAGCACCCGACCGTTAGCCTCATATTGAAGATACTGCCTAATCTCCCAGGGTTTATATAGGACATGCGAGGCGTTGGATGCCAACATATAAAGAGGAACTTTACCTTCCCAGTAATCAAGATAGAGAAACATCGCCGGGGTTGCGCCCGTAGAGACGAATTCTATCTGTTGTGGCACAGCACATAGCGCCCCCGGTAGCGTGGGCTCAGCAACTATGCGCCCGTCCGACGCCTCGGTTATGTAATCGCATATATTACACAAGCAACGCCAGTGGATTCCTGCACTTGCCCAACATGATGGCTTCCATTTCAGCACCTCAGCCGGTTTTTTCAGGGCTGCAATCTCATCCTCCAGGTCGGCAACATCATCCTCCAACCCGCTAGACTTCGCCTTTTCCACAGTTAATTTTGATTCCAGCTCGGCAATCTCCCCGGCAGCCTCCTCTGGTGTCGCTGGAGCACAGCTTGCCACCAGCGGCACTGCCAGCATCAGAGCTAGACAAACACTGCCAAGTAACGTCAATAATCTTTTCCTTTTCAATTTGATAACCTCCTTATTCTTGAATTTCTGGTAGCTCTGTTTTTCAATCCTTTATCTTTGTCAGTATCACCCCCTTTCCGGGTCTCCCCGCTTAGTCTTCATAATCCCTCGGCCTTTCTTAAACCACTCCTCGTCAAAGCATCCTTACTTTGTTCAGCTTTTTTCGCTTCTGGCTTCCTCAATCCACTCACCATCCATTTGATAAACTTTTTTAGTAATACAGTATTCTAATAACACAAATCACAGAGTTTGTCAATATCTTCTCGGGCAATAGCTCGATCGCTTAGATTCAAAGGTGCCCAGCTTCATGACATTCGCCATGCTCATGCTACAATCTTGTTAGCACGAAAAATTGATAACGGCTTGGAAGGTACTCCGACCGAAGAGTAAACTGAGGTTCGCCAGGAAAATATCGGCAAATTTGCCTTGAGAGGCTATTCTGAGGTAAAATTCAAAGCTAGGAGGGGTGTCCGAGTGGTCTATGGTGACGGTCTTGAAAACCGTTGTTCCTGCAAGGGGACCGTGGGTTCGAATCCCACCCCCTCCGCCATTTTGAAGCTAAATTAGCATGAGAAACAATTATTAAGGTTCCCTATAAATGGGGGCTTTTTCATTTTTGCTAACAGATTGCTAACGGCGAGTTTTCAACACTCTCTTCTTTTCCTCAACCGCCATAAACCCAAGATGAAGTTAAATCCTGGGACTTCTTTCATATACTGTTGATATTCGTCACCCCATTTTTCTATATCAAGCTTCTCTTCCATATGGATTCCATAGTAAAAGTAAATAATCATTATGACGATTGCAGCAATTGAAAGGATGGTGAACGAAACATATTCACTGATTATGATGGGTAACAGAAAAGGCCACATCATCCCACCTGAAGCCTGGGGATGTCTCATAACACTGTATGGGCCTTCTTTATATAGAATGATGGCTTCGCCGGTTCGTTTAAGCCCTCCTCTTTTACGATGTGAAAGAATTCCCCAAACGAGAAAAAAGGTTCCGACCACCACGAGGACTATCGAAATATAGATTGCAACCGATGGGAAAGTGATGGCTCGCAGTTGGGCGAACCACTCCAAGAAATCCAATTTAAAATGCCTTGCCCACGTGGGAAGAAGCCAAAGTATAAAATAAATGACCCACGGGATAAACTCCCAAGATCCCCCCTGTGTTCCTTCCGTGAGTTTTCTTTCTTCGAGCTTTTTGAACACTCCCTTGGAAGTGAGCTCTCCTCTTTGCAGTTTCTCTACTAAATCTGTTACTTTGCCTTTTTTCTTTTCCATCTATCCCCATCCTAAATTTAGGACACTGAGGGCAACTTCAGTTGACTTCAGTTGACTTAAGTGTAACAGTCTTAGCTGCAGTTGAACATTATGGACTTTCGTTCAATGGTGAAGTGAAAGGTATGGGAAAGGCGGGGTGCCACTTGCCCGATTACGGCTGAGGTACCACACGGGAGGGGGAGGAAGCTAAGCTAACAGGGCAAAAGGATAAAAATTCCTAGCACCTCAGTTTCCCCTAGCAGAGCCCGCACTAGTTTTTATTTAGTAATATAGATACGGCGTAACCCAGCCCCTACTCTAGTAAATACCTCATTGCTTATAGTATCAGCCCAATTCGCAATCTCATCAGCATTGATTTCCTGGCTGCCTTGGTATCCCAGCAATACTACTTCATCACCGACTTTTACCTCGGGCACAGTAGTTACATCTACAATGCATTGGTCCATACATACCCTTCCCCGAATAGGTACTCGTTGTCCATGTATCAGAACCTGCCCCCGATTAGATAGTAAGCGGGGCAAACCGTGTCCATAGCCAAAGGGGACCAGTGCCATTAAAGCATCTGTCTTAGCAGTCCAGGTCAGACCATAACTTACGCCCTCGCCTGGCCTTATCCAGTGAAGGCGGACTACCCGCGATTTGAGGCTGAGAACTGGTCGCAAGGGAACAGTCTTCTCAGTAGCTGGGGGCGGGTAGACTCCATACATCGCTATACCTACGCGAACTAGGTTCAGATGGGTCTCAGGAAACCTCAAGGCAGCAGCACTGTTAGCAGCATGCAGGAATCTTAGCTCGGGATGGTTAGCGGCTACCTCGAGGAACCGCTGCAACTGAGTTTCAGTAACCCTTCGGTCTGGCTCATCTGCTGAGGCAAAATGCGTGTATAATCCTCCAATCCTTACCCGCCCCAGACTATAAATAAAGTGAAGTAAGTGGGGAATATCCTCAATGCTAGCCCCAGAGCGGTTAATGCCAGTATCTACCTTGACATGCACAGCAATGGTGGTGCCGAGCTCCCGGGCTGCTCTATCTAGAGCGAGGGGAAGTTTGGTTTCGGTTACCGTGGGAGTCAGTTTTTTCTCAACTATTGCAATTGCCTGAGCGAGTGGTACCCCACCTAATATCAAGACTGGAGCCGTAATGCCAGCATTCCGTAGTTCCAACCCTTCTTCCAGAGAATGAACACCGAGCCACTCAGCACCTGCTGCCACTGCTGCTTTCGCAATTTGAACAGCACCATGCCCATAAGCATTTTTTTTTACTACTGCCATTAACTGTGTCCCTGGTTGCAGGTGCTGACGCAAGTTTCTGATATTATGAGTAAATGCTGACAGATTTATTTCGGCCCAGCTCAGCAAATCACCTTTAGTCATATTCCCTTCGGATATGCATGCTCAAGGCCTACTTGAGCAAACCAAGTCCCCTCTATTTTCTTGAGTTCTTTGACCAAATCTTCGGACAGCGGCTTTGGTTTATAAGTTTTTAATATTTTGAGGGTTTTTTCGTTTAACAGTTCCTCACAATTCTTTACACCTTCGCCTTTTACCAAGCTACGGTCAAAGACCGTTGGTACCCAAAATTTACGAAAATGCTTTAATGTGTGAGCCTGGGAAAGATAGTCCCCTCTCGGTCCCACACGCTCAATAAGGTCAAGGGGAAGGGTTTCATCATTGATTTCCAAACCACCCATCATA
>DAOWJH010000069.1 GCA_030640495.1 Dehalococcoidia bacterium
ATTTTACCGTCCGGCTCTCTAGAAGCAGGCTACTCCAGATGAAAGCTGCCAATTACTTTGTCCAGAACTGGTTCATCCCGTTCAAAACTGCCGGGAAGGCTTAATCCCATTAGAAGAAAGCCATCCGCTTCTCGGATTACAATCACATATTTGCATGTGAGGAAATAGCCACTCATCGTGCCATTGAACACAATCTCGTAGGCTGGAGTACCGTCGTCCAGTGTTATCTCACCTTCGGAAAGGAACTCATAGTTACCGATATGCTCACTAAATTGTTCCTTTAGCTTCGATGCCGCCTCGTCAAGGGTAGTTTCTTCAGTCCATGCCCTGACCATTATCTCGGGTATTCCGCCTTCAGCCCGAAGGTCAACAATCTCATCATATTGGCCAGTAGTAGCCTCGGTCCATCCCGCAGGGTAAGTTATGGAGAAGCCATGCTCGGCGCTGGTGTAGGTGCCGCCCGGACTGGGAGGGGGTGGTACAAAGGTATAGGTTGACAGGAGTCTGAAGCTGTCTAGTATGGTATCTACCAGCTGTTTCTGCTCGTCAAATTGGTCTGGCTCTCCGCTTACTCCAACCCACAAAACCTGCTTCTCCCGCACCATGATGAGGTATCTGAACTTCTCCACTTTTCCAGCCCCGATATCACCTTTGCCTATCATTTCGTAGCCTGAGATACCTTCGCCTATGGTAACGTTGCCTTCGGAGAACATCTCAAACTGCGGACTCAATTCCATGTACCCTTTGCCTTCGGATACAGCGTCGGCTAAGCCAATTTCCTCGGCTCTGTAATCCACCGACACACCCACCGAGAAACTCCCTTCGGGATCATTGAACTGGAACTGGAAACCTGTCGCTGCCCCGTGTGACTGTTGCGCCCATCCCTCAGGATACTCAATGGAAAAGCCGTGCTCTGCGCTTTCATAATAGGTCATGGTCAAGGTAGGAGGAGCAGGCTCCGAGGTTGTGGCAGGCGCTCCACACTGGCAACTAGTAACTAACAGAACCAAAGCTAGAAGGCAAATGCCCACAGTCCACATTGTTACTTTTTGCATGATCATACACCTCCTCAGCACAGGAGTTTACTTCATTCATATTGCCTACCCATTTTCCAAAGTCGTGATCGCAAAACAGGTGACAGAAGTGTAATATTGGCCCTATCTGGTTTCTTCTATTATCTCACTTGGTGTGCCAATTGTCAATTTAGAATGCTACAATATGACAGCAGGCATGTTGCAAAGCATATGGGATAAGAGAGGATATGCGTCTGAAAGCTCAAGTGTAGAACTGCACATTACGCTACAATGTGCAGTTAGCTAAAAAGAGTTTAGTATCATGCCCAAGCTTGGCTTATTCTTAGAGTGTGGTTGAACAATTTAAGCTTTTGTTACTTCGATTGCACAATCTGAACTTTTGCTCAATAGTGAAGTGAAAGGTATGGGAAAGGCGGGATGCCACTCGCCTTAACTGAAGAAAAGCCTGATTTGATCCTCCTAGATATAATAATGCCGGTAAAAGATGGGTTCATCGCTGCTGAGCAGTTAAAGAAAGACCCACAGCTTTCCAAAATCCCGGTGTTGATGCTCACCAGCTTCTCACAGCGGATAGGGGAGACATCCATTCCTGTTAGTCGAGGACTTAAACTTGAGGCCGAAGATTATATTGAAAAGCCGGTTAGCCCTGAGGAGTTACTTTCCAGAGTGCAACGATACCTAAAAAGGTGAGCTTTGAAACGCTAGAGGCTTTTTCACTTTTCGAGAAAAGGCAAGCGGTTGGTCTAGCAAGCGATTAGTAGCTTGTCTCTGACCTGACTTTTAATCAGGGTGTCACAGGTTCGAGACCTGTACGGCCTACTTCGTAAATCCTTATTTTCTGCTAACATTTTTGCTCCAGAATATTAATAAGGGAATCTGTTTCAGCTCCCCCGGTTCTCATTCTCTGACTACTCCACCAGCCGTCAAGAATAAAGGCTTTGCCCGACTTTCAGTCGTTCTTGACTGCTTTGTTATCGATTCACTTTCGAAATCAATATTCAAAAAGCATAATTTACCATCTGATAAGAATAGAGGGCAGGTATTTTCTCTTTACCACGCCCTCTAACTTTTCTACAGGCCTATATCACTCTATGGCTTCAATGTCCTTCCAGTACGTGCTGACTTATAAGTGGTTCCTTTTGGAGTTACTTTGGCCACAACAGGTGTTGCTCCGCTTCTCGAAGCACTGATCTTCAAACGCCCCATATCTCTAGATGACGGTGATGACGGTGATGCCGGTGAGCTTCCTCTGGATGATTTGACCTGCACGTTCCATTTTCTTGTGGGCGAAAAAGACACTCTCAAGTCAGCGGCTCCTCTGCTACCTGGGCTTACTTTTACCGAAGCTCCTTTTCCACGCAGAGATTTTGCAACCTTATGCTCTTTACTTCGTCCATAACCAAATTGATTCACAGTTACGCCACCTCCTTTCTTGTACTCGTCCTTTAGGGAGGCAATTGACCCTGCCATTTGACTTTTCGAGGCGCTATTGTTATTATCATAGCGAATCACACTCGTAAAGTCCCCATTGGACTGTGCCGAGACCCTCATAAAGACTTGGGGGTCTCGGCTTTTTATTAATTGCACTTTGTGCACATATGTTTTCATTGATATTCAATTACTATTGCAACCGCCGCAACTATTTCCTCAAGTTGAGAGGCAGTTATCCGCCCCTTTTTCTCAATGAATCTTTCAATAGCTACCCCACGAACTTGTAAAGTATCAACCGCCGAATCTTCAGTCAATCCATTATTTCCGTCCGGCTTAAGAGGAACTAACCATTCTAAACCTGTAAACAAATCCTTCCATTTAGTAATCGGAGCAATCACCTTCACTGGTAAAATCCCAATTGCATCAGAACTAATCACTACACCTGGTCTAACCTTTTGCATTTCTGCACCTATTGTTGGATCGAGATTTACCCTCCACACTTCACCACGTTTAGGAAGCGGGGGTTTTTTAGTACTCAACTATATCACCCCCATCAAATTCCTCTTTTATCTCCTCATATTTTTTAGCTACTTTTTTAGCCTGTTCTGCTAATATCTGCCTACGCTTCTCAAGAGGTAATTTCATAAACCCTTGTCGCTTAATTACTGATTCGGGAAAATCGAATTGGGTATTTTCTCCAAGAATTCTCTTTACGGTGTTTTTGTCAATAACTCCTTCCGAGAACAGTCTAATCACATTCTTTTCTAACCAAAACGATCTTTCAGCATCCCAATCCTCAGGCTCGCCCTTTCTCCAACCTAATTTGTTAATCAACGAAAATAAATTCCAGTAATATGATTCGGTTATTATATTCAATTCCATTAACCTGAATATCAACGCCTGTATACTTAGCCCGAAGCGTCTCTTTAAAAGGAACAATTCGTCCAATTGTATCGCTGACCTGCGCTCCCCTATATCTTCAAAAACCTTTTTAGCTGGCGCAAGGAACGCTGCTCCGAATCTAAACGCTGCCTTCTCCTCATCCAACTTTTTGTTAACGTTTAATACTAAATGACCAAGCTCATGAGTAATATTTAATCTCTGCCTTACGACATCAACATCTTTCCTAGTTACCAATGCAACGGTTTTTAGAATATTTTCCTGATCGTAGGCTTTAGCCGAAATACCTTCAAAATCATCATTAGCTTCGACATTAATAACACATATATTCTTGCTTTCGAGCGTATTTGTTAACATTCTTATTGGTTCCAATCCCAAATCCCAATGTTCCCGCAGTTCTTCTGCGGCTTTCTCTGTATAATCCATACTCTTTACAGAAAAAGCTTGGACTGGAATTTTTGACCCTTCAGCTTGTCCTAATAATTCAAGTATTTCTACTCTATTTTCCAATTCACATTCTGTTATGCTCTTTATTCTGTCTGATTCTCTTTCTAGGAGTTTACCACTCTGTCTATATGCGCCGAATTCCACCCTTATGGATGGTTCAGTGAAGAAAAAGGATGCGTTTACTCCAAGAACATCAGCTAATTTTACCAATACGGTCGGTGTTGGATTCGCCTTTCCTTGTTCGTATTTCGAAATAGCTTGTTTTGTTACTATTCCACCCATTCGCACCGCTAAATCCCTGAGCGACAGGTTACGAGCCCTTCTTATTTGTTGTAACCGTCGACTATTCATATCAACCCCCTTTAATATCTTACGGTTGACAATTATAACATGATATATGAAGTTTGTCAACCATTATATTACAAATACCAATTGTATATTGCTAACATTTTTGCTAACGAACTTCAGTAGACAAGGGCAAACGTCTTAGAAAAGGTTCTACCTTTAGACCTGTACGGCTCACTAGCTTCGTTTGAGGTTTTCAAGAACACTGTATAGGACATTACTCGCCAGACTTGAAAACCGTTGTCCCTCTTGTGGGGGCAGTGGGTTCGAATCCTACTCCCTCCGCCATTGTAGTGGTATTAATCGGTAGTGTTGAGGATTTTCCCATATTTAAACAGCCCTGCCAAACCAGTAACCACCCTATCGGGCAGGGGATAAACAGGAATACTATTTTCCTCCAGCTTAGCTATCTCGGCATCATCCTCTCCTACCAAGGTATAAAGGCAGGCAAAGGCTAGTGGTTTTCGGTAGCAGCCAGATATATCCACTATTGCTCTCATAAGGCCTAGCTGGCGGTATATATAGGCACCGGCGGTAGCTAACATATCAACGTTATCGTCCTCTATAACCACCTTTAATACCTCCCGGCAGGCGTCAAAATTTCCGCTTACCCAGGCCAGGTCTACGGGGTTATCAACTGGATTCAATGGGGATATTAGTTGTCTGAGCTGGAGCAAGGTTGCCGGTGAAAACTCAGCCAAGCGCAAGCCAAGTTCGTGGCATTTATCAGCCATAATGATGCCAGGGCCAGCTCCACCGGAAAGGACAGCTACTCTATTACCAGATGAGGGTGGCTGAAAAGCTAGCGCCTTAGTAACGTCAACCAATTCAGTCATACCATTTATAGCAATTATACCCGTCTGAGTAAAAACTGCCTTGTAAAGCTCATAGTTACCAGCCAAGGCACCAGTGTGGGATAGACTAGCCTGGTTAAGTTTCTCATTTCTACCAGCCTTATACACCAGGATTGGCTTTCGCCTGGCTACCTGCTTAGCGACACTCATAAACTGCCGGGGTCTCTCCAAGCCCTCAATATACATAACTATTACTCTAGTCTGCTCATCTTGAGCAAGATATTCCAGCATTTCATCAAAATAAAGGTTACACCTATTGCCCATACTTATGAACTTACTAATACCCACATTATTGCTAGTTAAAGCGTCGGCTATATACTGGGATACCGCCCCACTCTGAGCAGCTACCGCCACACTCCCAGGATTGATTAAACCCAGTTCCACGCCAAATGTAGCATTAAGGTTAACCTGGGGATTAACTACTCCCAGGCAATTTGGGCCTACAATCTTCATCTCTCCTTTATCAGCCACATCTCTGATTCTGTCCTGCAGCTCCAGCCCAATCTGCGTGCCGAGCTCCTTGAAGCCACTAGTAAGCATAATTGTCCCTTTTACCCCTTTGGCAACACAGTCCTCAACCACAGGTATAGTTAGCTGAGCCGGGATAGCAATAATAGCCAAATCAACCTCCCCCGGTATATCTGTAACCGAGGGATATCCCTTCAAGCCGAAAAGCTCAGATAAGTCAGGATTTACGGGATAAATCTTACCACCAAACCCTGCCTCCAAGAGGCTCTTTACACACATAAATCCTACCTTCTTTGGGTTATCTGAGGCACCCACAACGGCAATGGCTCTGGGATAGAAAATGTGGTTTAATTGGTCAACTAAATCCATGCCTTAATTAACCTCCTAGCATCTCTGGCTATAAGATATAAAGCGCCCCGCTTAATGAGGTTCAACGGAGACACTATTTAACATAGGAAAACCGAGGGGGCTCAGGTTATACCCCTTAATGTAGGGCTTGGTAAGAATATAATTCTTGCCGAACCATAAAGGTAAACAAGCAGCGTCGTCAACCAGTCTTTGTTCAGCTTGCTGATATAGCACCAAGCTCAATTTATTATCCAGTTCCACACTGGCCATATCCAGCAGGGCATCTATCTCAGGATTGCTATACTCGCCATAGTTATTATCGGTACCACTATGGAATAAGACATCCAAAAAATCCTGTGGATGAGGGTAATCAGCAATCCAACCCACATAAAACATCTCATCCTTCTCCTGCTTAAGGTAATAAAGAAGCCTCTGTGGTTCCAGTTGCCTTACCTTTACCTCCACCCCCAGGTTGTTTCGCCATTCTTGAATGATAGCCTCCAGCTCCTGTGATATTAAGCCTCCCCAGCCCATAGTAGTAATGGTGATAGGCGGCAGGTTAGATACATCGCCATATTTTGAGGTGGCAATCAACTCCTTTGCCCTATTTATATCATATTTCAGCCCTGACAAATCATCATTGAATCCAGGCATGCCCGGGGGTAAGATGCCGTCTGCCGACTGCACCATATCTCTAAATACCAAGGAAGCTAGTTTATCCTTATCTACAGCCTGAGAAAAGGCACGACGAATATTGACATCATCAAAGGGTGGTTTATGGTGATTAAAGCCAATATAGTAAAAGCTTAGCTCAGGGACTACCTCTAAATCGTGATAAAAGGGGCCGGCTTCATCGGTAACCTTATCAATATAACTAAGACTAACACTGGTGACATCAATCTTACCAGTCTCATACATATTCATCGGCACACCACCCCACAACTGAAAAACAACAAAATTGACCTTAGCCAATTTGCCGTAGTAAAGGTCATTCTTCTCCAGGACGAGCAAGCTATCTTCATCCCACTGCCTGAGCATGAAGGGACCAGTGCCATTCGGCTGGCGCCACCACTCCCCTACCGATTCCGCATTGGCTCTATCCACGACAAAGGCGGTGGGGTAGGTGAGCTTGGATAAGAAGTAAGATTTGGGAGCATCTATAGTTATCTGAAGGGTGTAATCATCAATAATCCTGACGCCGCTAATTTCCTCAGCTTTACCAGCTAATACCTCCCTCACCCCGACAATATCACCCAAATAGGTGGCTACTGTCTGAGACTGAGTATCGGGGTGGCAGGCACGCTGCCAGGAATACTTAAAATCCTCAGCCTTAACCTCCCTGCCATCATGAAATCTAACATCGTTTCGTAGATAAAAGGTGTAGGTCATGCCATCATGGCTAACCTGCCATGATTGGGCAATATCGGGCACCGGCTCCAGGTTATCACCAAAGCAGACCAAGCCACTAAATAGCTGCATTATATACTCGTGGGAGGTCATATCATTGGAGACGGCGGGGTCAAGGGTATAGGGGTCAATGCCGTATAGGTTAAGAACTTCCGCTTCGGTGGCAGGCGCTTCTTGCTGAACCGGCTGGCAGGCAACACGGGGTAAGTAGAACACCAGCAGGCTACATGCTAATACTAGCGAAAGAATTATATATATGATTTTTTTAATCATTTGACTATATAAACGAAGATTTTGGTTTTGTTTGGATTGATAATTCTAATTCCACCCTAAGCCTTAAAACAAGGGGCGTTTATCAAGGCAAGGTTAAAGGGGCTTCGCCCCTTCAA
Source organism: Dehalococcoidia bacterium (assembly GCA_030640495.1). Classification (GTDB taxonomy): domain Bacteria; phylum Chloroflexota; class Dehalococcoidia; order Dehalococcoidales; family DAOWJH01; genus DAOWJH01. The sequence goes on from DAOWJH010000069.1 coordinate 7,624, forward strand.
AACCCTGTACCTCCCCCTCTCCTTTGAAACCCGTTTATTAACCTCACCCCCTTAATTTACCCCAAAAATCAAGATTTTCGGGGACCCCAATTTAATCCCCCTCTCCTTGTTAAGGAGAGGGGGAACCGATTATGTAAGAGAGGCTTCGCCTCTCTTTGACTCTCCTTACTCTGGAGCATAGAGGGGGGTTAGCCCCTCATTTATTTATCCTCCTCCCCTTGCTTCCAGGGGTGTTTAAGAGGGGCATTAGCTCCTCTTCTTATTCTTCCCCTTCCCCTTCAAAGGGGATAGGGTAGATGAATAATCTCAAAACAGGCCTTGTCTTTTCAGGCTCAGGTAATTTTTATCGCCAACAATAATGTGGTCTAAGACATCTATGCCTACAATCTCCCCCGCCTCAGCTAACCTTTTAGTTAACTTTATGTCATCTTCCGAGGCTTCAGGGTCGCCCGAGGGGTGATTGTGGACAAAGAAGCGGAGGACACAATTGGCAAAACTACTACCCCTTCACGATTCCAGTTGATAAGAGTATACCACTTAGGGGTAGACCAAAGCTAGGATAACCGCCTAGGTGTACGGAATGTGGTTACGACCTTAGAGGGGGAGTGGTGTTGGCGTGGGTGTAGGGCGTGGTACTGGATTAGCACAAGCACTAAGCCCTACTACACTTACGAGAAAGATGCAAATCATTACCCAGAAAAGGGAGTGTATGACTCCAGTGTAGCACAATCATTAGTTGCCACTTATCTCTGTATGTCAATCCTATCAGCCTTGTAGAAACCTAGTCCTGACGAATCCTCCTTTTTCTCAAAAGTTACGCCTTTTAGTGTGAGTTGCCAGACGATTTTACCTTCTGGGGTAACTTCAACGATTTTTGTTGATCCGGTAATTAACGTATTACCATTGGGCAATCTGTTAGCGTCTCTGACAGGAGCGGCCTCTCGTTTAAACCCTACGGATTGCCATACAATCTTGCCCGTCTTTGGGTCAATTTCAACTGCGCTGTGAGGTTTATCTAGCGGGTGTGATGGGGCAAGTATGTTGCCATTAGGAAGAATTTCTGGGTCATGTACCCCAATGAAAACCCCCTCCCCATGAATTTTAACCACTGCTCCCTGAGGGTCCACTTCAGCTACCAAGTTGAAATTCCTTAGGCTGATAAATGTATTGCCGTTGGGCAGTCTGGTGACGGAATTGGTATGAGTCCAGCCTTCATCATAAATTTCATTGTAAGGAGGTTTGTCAAAGTGGTCTTTGGCATACCAAGTCCAAACAATTTCTCCTTCTGGGTTTACCTCCGTCACCTGGGCATCATCTTTCTGGTCATCAGCGCCAAATACAAAAATGGTGTTCCCATTGGGCAGGCGGTCTGCCTCGTGGGATATTTTCGTAGTCAGGTATGACCAGACGATATTGCCGCTACGGTCAATCTCGTACACACCATTTGTAGGCAGTACGAATAATATGTTATTGTTCGACAGCAATTCTGCATCAAGTCCCGGATTGGTATATTGCCTCAAATTCTGTGGGATCTGATATTCCCAGATTATCTCTCCCAGCATGTTCACCTCTATCATTCTGGGCCTTCCAGCGATATGGCAGTCTCTCATTAGCGTGGTGCCAGCCCAGGCCATATCAGAGTGATAGACGTCCACATACAGGTCCGGGTCTACAGCTCCTCTAGGCATTGGTGTAGGTGTTGTGCTTACACAAGTTACCAGCGTATCTTCGTTGCCGCTTTTATCTACTGTGGTTACAGCAAAGTAGCACTTGGCTCCATCTTTAAGTCCGGTCACTTGATAGGTATTGGTGGCAATGTCAGTTATTTGTTGAACAGGTGTCATACTACTGGTATCTACTATTTCTGCCTGGCTCATATATACGTCATAGTGGGCAAAGTCTTTAGCCGTGCTCTTATCCCACGACAGGTTTACTCTGCCATCATAGGCATCAGCTGCAACTAGGCCAGTTATCGCAGATGGAGGTGTTGTATCGGGTGGTGGTGTTGGCGGTGCCTCCTCTTCTTCCGCTGCCACCTTTTCTTCTCCTGGTGTCACTTCTGCCTCTTCCTCTTCTACTGCTACCGGGGCACAGGAAGCCAGCACTAGGGCAGCCACTACTAAATAACCTACTGCCAGACATATGCTTTTCTTTTTCATTTCCCCTCCTTTCGGCGGCACCCCTCCCTGCCTCAAACCCAAAAAGGACACCAGCCACCGCTATAGTAGTTAGCCGTTTAGTACCCTTTCTTCATCCCCTCAGTCTCCTAAAGTAATATCACAAGTAAGATTAGAAGCAATCTCAAAACAGGCCTTGTCTTTTCAGGCTCAGGTATTTTTTATCGCCGATAATGATATGGTCTAAGACATCTATACCCACAATTTCTCCAGCCTCAGCTAGTCTTTTGGTTAGCTTTATGTCATCTTCCGAGGCTTCAGGGTCGCCCGAGGGGTGATTGTGGACAAAGATAACCGAGGCAGCACTGGCTGAGATTGCCTCTTTGAATGCCTCCCTAGGATGGACGATGCTGGTATCCAGGCTACCAACCGAAATCTCGGCAACTTTTATTAGCTGGTTTCTGGTATCCAGCAGGAGCGCCAGAAAATGCTCCTTCTTTTTATCCTTTAACCTGCCTCTCAGCAAGCTCGCCACATGTTCAGGGGTCTTAACTACTGGCTTTTCCCCAGTCTCGGGATAGCCCTCCAGCCGGTTAGCTAACTCAAAAGCAGCCTTAATCTGAGACGCTTTAGCCACACCAATTCCCTTCACCTGAGAAAGCTCCTCTACTGAAGCAGTAGCGATTCGTTTAAGACTGCCGAACTGAGATAATAGTCTCTGGGCAGTTACCATCACCGACTCACCGGCGATACCACGACCTAGAATCAAAGCCAAAATCTCCTGAGCCGATAGGGCTTCTACCCCGAATTTTTGCAACCTCTCTCTGGGTCGCTCAGAAACAGGTAAATCATGGATAGTAAATGATTTCTTCACCAGCTTCGCCTCCATGCCCAATTTTCAGCAACCAGACCTAACCATAGGAGGAGTGCAGCAGTTAGCGCGGCTAATGTTCCAACTAGTGCTGGATGCACTGCGGTTGTCGTCGCCTCTGGTGTCTGATACTGCTCAGTAATATAATCCCGCCACAGAGTATCCAGACCATCCATATCAAAGCCATAAACTTTTTGTAAGGCAGCGTCATAGCCACTACCTTGTCTAAAGGTATTCAGAAGCTCCAGCATTTTACCCTGTCCATAATTAGCAATAAGAAATTCAACCAGGCTACAACTCTGGGCATAGGCAAGGGTTGCCTCGCCAGCATAAGCTGAAAAGGGACTTGATAAGCTACGCACCGAGATGAGACTATTCTCAGCTACTGCGTTACTTAGATAAGCGGTAAATTGTGGAGCAATCAGCCCCTCGGTATGCATGGCTAAACCCTCATCAAGCCAAGTAGGCAACCCGCTGTAGGGATTAAGGGTCATCTGATGGATAACCAGGTGGGTTAGCTCATGGGCAATTGCCCTCTTCCCCCAGTCAAGCTTATCTGGAGCTATGCCAATAGCGATAGCAGCATATCTGGTAAAGGCTACCCCCCCCGTCCACTCCTGAGGGTAAATCATAGCCCCCTGTACATCCTGGGCACTGGCGTAGATATAGAGGCTAACCGGCCTCTCAAGACAGGCACCGGTATCATCAGCCAGCCGAGCCAGTGCTTGCTGAGCCGCTGCCATTATCTCCTGGGCAAAGGAGTTATCACCCTCATACCAGTATATAGTTACCTCACCCTCGGTTAAGCTGTGCCAGGGATAACGGAGGTCATCAAACTGAAGTTGAAGCAGAGCTGTTTCAACCCGGTTACCATCGGCATCCTCCACTGTCCACCAGTAGTCCACACTGGACCCTGGGGGTAAGCCACCCGTTTTCCTCATATCCCAGGTCCACTGAGCATCAACAGTAGGACCGGGCACAAAGTCAATATAAACCTCGCTGGTTACCTGGGCAAAGCTTAGTCGGTCAACGGTATAGTGGAGGCGAATGTCAGTAATATTAACATCGCTTTGGACTGATAAATTAAAGCTAAGCTTAGACGGGAACTCCGCCTGAACCGAGCTATCTAGGATGGTAAGCCCGCTGTGGGCTTGAACCGAGACGGGGCTCAGTATACTCAGGAATAAGCAAACAACCAGGGCTAATATACCAGCCTTGTTAATCATTCTTCTTTACCCATACTAGAGCGGAGGTAGGCGGTTATAAAGCTGTCCAGTTCCCCATCCAGTATAGCATCGGTATCGCCAGTTTGATAATTAGTTCTGTGGTCCTTTACCATCTTATACGGGTGGAGGACATAACTTCTAATCTGGTTACCCCAGCCAGCAGTTATGCGCTTCCCCTTCAGCCTGGCTTTTTCCTCGGCTCTCTCAGCCAACTGTAGCTTGAGCAGGCGAGCCTGAAGGATTTTTAAAGCAGTTTCTTTGTTCTGGTGCTGAGAACGCTCACTCTGACAGGTAACCACCAAGCCGGTGGGGAGATGAGTTAGTCTGACAGCACTGCTTGTCTTCTGCATATGCTGTCCTCCCGGTCCGCTAGACCTGAACACATCAACCTTCAGCTCATCAGGCTCTATGTTGACATCAACATCGGCTTCAGCTTCAGGCATAACCTCTACCAAGACAAAGGAGGTATGCCGAGCATGGTCAGCATCAAAGGGGGAAAGACGAACCAGGCGATGGACGCCGTGCTCCGATTTTAAGTAGCCACAGGCATAATCACCACCAACCCCGATGACCACGCTTTTTATTCCCGCCTCCTCACCAGGGGAAATATCCAATATCTCAGCCTTATAACCGCGACGCTCAGCCCAGCGAAGATACATTCTCATTAGCATCTCCGCCCAATCTTGAGATTCGGTGCCTCCAGCTCCGGCATGAATAGCCAAGATAGCATTTCTGGCATCATACTCACTGCTAAAAGCCCTCTCTAGTTCCAGCTCATCAAGATAGGAGGTCAGTTTGTCAATTTCAGATTGAATGTCTAGCCTGAGTGAGGCGTCCCCTTCTGCCAGGGAGATTAATTCGGCAGTGTCAGCCACCCTTTTCTCAAGTTCTCGCCACCGGTGCACCACCTTCTTCTGCTCAGCTAACCGGCGCATAACATCCTGCGCCCTGGCCTGGTCTAACCAAAAGTCAGGTTGGGCTGACTGCTTCTCTAAGCTGATGATTTCATTTTCCTTATCAACAATGTCAAAGATGCACCAGCGCTATAGAGATTCTAGCCTTTAAATCCTTTAATTTGTCACTTAATTCCTGCATTTATCCTCACCCGATTCTTCTAGCCAAAAAGTTCCCCTTGATAGCTTGCCTCAGGTAGAGCCACATTCCTTTCTGGCTTCAAATTTCCGCCTGCGGCCAGATGAGCGAAGCGGGTAGGCTCTGGTAAGCGATAACCGCGGCAGCATTCCAGCACCCAGTAAATGGCAGTTTGAAGGTCAATCTTATGACCGATAGAGACATAAATGGGCTTGACTCCGAGTTTGGTTCGCAAAGCCACCCCTATAGTCTCACCCCTATCCACTACTTCGGCATAGCTACCCACCTCCTCAGCGAGCACTTCATGTCTGCCACACAGCAGGGATTTAGCACAGCCAATTGTTGGTGTATTCAAAAAGAGCCCTAGGTGAGATGCGAGACCCATTCGTCGGGGGTGAGCAATCCCCTGACCATCAACCAGGATAAGGTCAGGGGTA
>DAOWJH010000039.1 GCA_030640495.1 Dehalococcoidia bacterium
ACCTTCCTGTTATCACCGGGCATTATTACATCATCAATGTAACCCCGCTCGGCACCACAATATGGGTTCTCATAGATGGCGCTGTATTCCTTTATTCTCTGGGCTCGCGTCTCCTCCGGATTCTCTGACTCCCTTATCTCTCTGGCGAAGATGACGCTGGCTGTGGTCTCGGCACCGACAATGGTAACCCGAGCCGTCGGCCAGGCAAAGACAAGGTCAGCACCTATGCCTTTGTCCAGCATCCCGTAGTGGGCACCGGCGTAGGACTTTCTCAAAATGATTGAAATCAGAGGCACAGTGGCATCAGCCCAGGCAAAGAGCAGTTTGGCACCGTGGCGCAGGATGCCTTTCCAATCCTGGTCAGAACCTATCATATAACCGGGACAGTCGCCAAGGGTAACCACTGGTATATTGAACAGGTCGCAAAATCTGGCGAACCGTGCCCCCTTGTCGGCGGCGTCAACATTAATGATTCCGGCTGCCTGCATCGGTTGATTTGCCCAAATACCCGCCGGGCGACCATTAAACCGAGCAAAGCCGGTTATTACACTCTTGGCGTGCTCCTTCAGTGTCTCAAAGAAATAACCATCATCAACTATGGCGTTAATCACCTTATACATATCATACGGTTGAGTCGGTCGGTCGGGGATTATGGTATCCAGCTCCGGGCATATCCGCCACGGGTCATCACTGGTCTGAATACGGGGTGGCATCTCCCTGTTGTTAGACGGCAGAAACAATAACAGCTCTTTAGCCTTATCCAGAGCATCCTTATCATCCTCAGCGACTACGTGGGTCTGCCCTGATTTGACCGCATGCGCTTTCCATCCAGATAGCTCCTGAAGGCTGATTTTCTCGCTCAGTTGGGTTTTGACAAAGGCAGGACCGGCAATCCCCATGAAGCCGGTATCCCGACACTGAATAAGGAAATCCTGCATTATAGGATGGTAGGCTTGTCCGCCCAGGCAGGGACCCATCAACAGGGCTATCTGGGGGACTATACCTGATGCCAGGATTTGAGCCCGGAATAACTGCCCGTAGAGCTCCAGGGTATCCATCCCCTCCTGAAGGCGGGCACCCCCTGAGTCATTCATACCGACCAGTGGCCATCCTTTCTCCTTGGCAAAATCTATGGCTCGGATTTCCTTCAAGCCGTGATATTCGCCAAAGGTCCCCGCCATAGCCATATAATCCTCAGCAAAGGCAACAACATACCTGCCGTTTACTTTACCGTAACCGGTTACCACCCCCTCCGCCGGCACCTCCCTATCAGCCATACCAAAGTGAACCGTGCGGTGCTTGACAAACAGACCTATCTCAGTGAAAGTGCCCGGGTCAAAGAAGTATTCCATCCTTTCCCTGGCTGTCCACTGACCCTCCTTATGGCGCTTGTCAATAGCCTCGGGGCTAGCCATTGCCACTATTTTCTCTCTCTTCTGCTTATACTGTTCAATAAGCTCTTTTGTTGTTGCCATCGTAATAACTCCTCTCCTTCTCCTAATCTTTTAGCTTTTTTACTTGCTTACCAGCGATTCGGCTTGGCGATATGGATAAAAAAAGGCTCTATTATTATATCATTATTGTTAGCCAGATAACAACGCATTACGCTCGTTGGCGCTATTTATCAGCCTCACCCCCTCGCCTTGTTCCTTGACATGGCTGGGGCAGGTTGTTAAACTGTTGCCACTATAGCCTGCTTACTTAGTCACCATCTTAAGGAGCTTTATTGACAGAAAAGGTATCACCACATAATCCTTCATCCTCAGAACCCGTGAGCCAGGGGCTGGTTTATATCTTCACCGGCGAGGGGAAGGGCAAGACTTCAGCAGCATTAGGCGTAGTGCTCCGAGCCTTGGGTCATGGTCTGAGAGTATATATTATCTACTTTATGAAGGGTGATTATCCCTATGGTGAGCGGCGGATTCTGTCCCAGTTGCCAAATGTGAATTTTGCCAGCTTTGGCAGCCTGGGATTCATTGACCCGGCAAATATTAAGCCGGAGGAAAAAGAGCAGGCAAGGCAGGCTTTAGCCGCCGCCCGTGAGGCTATGCTCAGTGGCAGCTATGACGTGGTAGTATTGGATGAGGTGAATTTAGCTACCGCCTGGAAGCTGGTTGAGCTTGATGAGGTGGTTAGACTTATTCAGGATAAGCCACCAAATGTGGAGCTTATCCTTACCGGCCGCCAGGCTGATACCAAGCTGGTCCAGCAGGCAGACTTGGTTACCGAGATGCTAAAGATTAAGCATCCCTATGATAAAGGGATAAAGGCGAGGAAGGGGATTGATTATTAATGAGGTTGTTTATCAACCCTTCGGGCTTGAGCCCTCTAGGGCGAAGCCTCACCCCCTGAGCTTATCACTGAAGAGGTGAAGCCCCCTTCAACCAACCCTTGATAAACGGCTTGATTATTAATTAAACGCTCAGAAAGGAGAGAATTATGCGTATCACACTGAGTCTAATTAAGGCTGATATTGGTGGCTATGTTGGGCATTCAGAGTCTCACCCTGATGTTATCGCCAAAGGTGAGGAGTGTATGGCTAAAGCCAAAAGAGACGGGTTGCTGGTTGACTATCATGTAACCAAGTGTGGGGATGACCTGCAACTGATTATGACTCACCAGCAGGGTGAAGATAATGAGAAAATCCATAAATTAGCCTGGGACACCTTTGAAGCTTGCACCGAGGTGGCTAAAAAGCTAAAGCTTCATGGTGCCGGGCAGGACTTACTGTCTGATGCTTTCTCAGGCAATGTGAGAGGAATGGGTCCTGGCGTAGCCGAGATGGAATTTGAGGAGCGTCCTGCCGAGACCATTATTACCCTTATGGCTGACAAGACCTCGGCTGGGGCGTGGAATATGCCGCTATATAAGATGTTCGCTGACCCATTTAACACTATAGGCCTGGTTATCGCATCCAATATGCATACCGGTTTCGCTTTTGAAATACACGATGTAAAGGAACATAAAAAGATAACCTTTAATGCCCCTGATGAGATTTATGATTTGCTGGTTTTCATCGGGGCAACTTCACGCTATATGGTAAAGGCAGTCTATCATCGGCAAAGCGGGGAGATAGCGGCTGCATCCTCTACCCAGCGCCTGTCCTTAATTGCTGAGCGCTATGTGGGCAAGGATGACCCGGTGTGCATTGTCCGCTCCCAGGGGCAATTCCCGGCGGTAGGCGAGGTGCTGGAGCCATTCACCCTACCCTTGCTGGTAGAGGGCTGGATGCGGGGCTCGCATCACGGTCCCCTTATGCCGGTAGCTGTTGAGGATAGCACCCCCACCCGCTTTGATGGTCCGCCTCGAGTAGTGGCTCTTGGCTTTCAGCTTTCTGCGGGTAGGCTGGTGGGACCTCGTGATATGTTTGCTGACAAATCATTTGACCCCGCCCGTCACCAGGCAAATGAAATAGCTGATTTTATGCGTCGCCACGGCCCCTTTGAGCCACACCGCCTGCCTCTGGAGGAGATGGAATACACTACCATGCCCGAGGTGATGAAAAAACTGGAGGGAAGGTTTATCAACCTTTAATTAACAGCATGCCTAAGCTCCTCCTAGCCACGAACAATCAAGCCAAGGTGCGCGAGTATAAAAGCCTGCTCCACAGCCTTCCCTATGAGCTGGTTACTCTGGCTGAACAGGGCATCACCACTGTAGTGAGTGAGGTGGGTGAGACCATGGAGGAGAATGCTAGATTAAAGGCAACACTCTTAGCTGACAAGAGCCGGCTACTTGCCCTGGCTGATGACTCGGGGTTAGCGGTTGATGCTTTAGGTGGTGAACCCGGACTGCTATCGGCTCGCTATGCCGGCGAGAATGCTTCTGATAAGGATAGGGTTAGCTACTTATTGTCACGGCTCAAGGGCGTGCCCTGGCAGAAGCGGTCTGCCTGTTTCCGCTGTGTTATTGCTATAGCTACCCCTGACGGTGAGGTGGAGTTTTGCTCTGGCGAGTGCCGGGGCATGATAACCCTTGACCCCAGGGGGGAGCAGGGCTTTGGCTATGACCCAATCTTTTACCTCCCTGAGCTAGATAAGACAATGGCTGAGCTTCCCTTGGAAATGAAAAACCAGATTAGTCATCGGGGGCAAGCCGCCAGGAAAGTATACCAGGTGCTGGAGAGGTTAGCCCCCAGTAAATATATATGGTAGATTATTAATGTCTTAGGTTAAAAATAATTTACATCACTTGGAGAGGAGCCTACCATTGACTGGACTTTCTGATTCCTTCCAGCGTCCAATAAATTATCTGCGTATCTCGGTAACCGACCGGTGCAATCTGCGCTGTATTTACTGTATGCCACCTGATGGTATTCCCCTGATGCCTCACCACTCTATACTTACCTATGAGGAGATTTATGCCGTAGCCCAAGCAGCTGCTAAGCTGGATATAAATAAGGTGAGGCTCACCGGTGGTGAACCGCTGGTAAGGTCAGGACTACCCGGATTAATACAATTGTTGGCACGTATTGACGCTATTGATGATATTTCCCTGACCACAAATGGAATCTGGCTTGGTCGCTATGCTGCTGAGCTAAAATCAGCCGGACTACAGCGAGTTAATGTAAGCCTGGATACACTTAGACAGGACAGATTTGAGCCCATTACCCGCTGTAACCATAATCTTGGTGATGTATTGGCGGGCATTGAGGTCGCTAGGTCGGTTGGGCTTAATCCAGTCAAGATTAATATGGTGGTTATGGCTGGTATTAATGATGATGAACTCCTTGATTTTGCCACTAAAACCATTAATGAGGGGTGGCATGTGCGCTTTATTGAGCTTATGCCTTCGGCTGGAGTAAGCACCACCACCGCTCAATTTGTCCCGGTCAGTGATATGAGAAAGCAGCTTGAACTATTGGGGGAATTAGAGCCTTGCCTGCCCGGTATCGGCAATGGTCCGGCTAAGTATTTTCGCCTGCCTCATGCCACGGGCACCATTGGTTTCATTGCCCCAATCAGTGAGCATTTCTGTATTCATTGCAATCGGCTGCGTCTTACTGCTGATGGTAAACTCCGCCCCTGTCTATTGTCTGAAGATGAAATAGACCTCAAGCAGCCCCTGCGAAGTGGACTATCTTCAGCCGGGCTAAAACAATTGATTGAGGAGGCAGTTGCCCGTAAGCCACTGCGCCATCACCTGGCAGAAGGCTATATGCCCAAAGACCGACCAATGACTCAAGTAGGGGGCTAAAGGCTTGCTCATCACGGGGTAGCTTGAAGCAGCAAAGCCCCTTCAAAAATAATCTTCCCCTTTAGGGGAGACAATAAAGGAGAGTCAAAGAGAGGCTTCGCCTCTCTTACCTAGCCAATTCCCCCTCCCTTGTAAGGGAGGGGGATAAAGGGGGTGAGGTTGAAGATGATTGAAATATACACCGATGGGGCAAATAACCCAATTTTAGGTCAGGGAGGCTGGGGAGCTGTTATCGTTGAAAGTGGTCAAAAGCGTGTCTTCTCCGGCACGGCTAAGCGCACTACTAGCAACCGTATGGAGATTACCGCTGCCCTGGAAGGCATCTGGCACACTCTGCAGGGTGCGGAAGTGGTGGTGTATACCGATAGCCAGTATCTCTTTGGTTGTATGGCTAAAGGCTGGCAGAGGCGTGCCAATCGTGACCTGTGGGAACAGCTGGATGAAGCGGTCAGCCAGCGAAAGGTGCGCTGGCAATGGATTGAGCGTGATACCAGGAACCCCTTCCATAAAGAAGCTCATACCCTGGCTACCAGTCTAGCCAGTCAGAGTCAAAGGCTACAGCCTGCGCCATCAGAAGAAGAAAAACCAAAAGCCCGTATTGCCGAAGAGCTAACCCACATAGACGCCTCAGGTCACCCCAGGATGGTAGATATTACCCAGAAGCCTGATACCCAGCGGGAGGCAGTAGCCAAATGTATGGTCAGAATGAAAGCTTCTACCCTTGACCGCCTAAGGCAAGGCAAGATGCCGAAGGGGGATGTTCTGACTGTAGCTCAGCTAGCCGGCATTATGGCTGCCAAGCAGACACCTCATATAATACCCCTGTGCCATCCACTTCTTATCGGCGATGTTAAAGTTGAATTCGGTTTAGATGAGGCAAATTATGCCGTGGAGATTACCACTACGGTAAAAAGTGTGGGTAAGACAGGGGTGGAGATGGAGGCGCTTACCGCTACTGCAGCTACTGCCTTAACCATCTATGATATGTGTAAAGCGGTTGACCGAAGCATGAGAATAGACAATATACGGCTAATTAGAAAAAGTGGTGGCAAAAGCGGTACAATTGACCTTGAGTAAATTTAGTTATTGATATATACTACACCATTATCAGTTAATATAATTTAGGGGGTGGATTATGAGATTATCATGTCTTCAGGAGAACCTAAATCGGGGGCTTAGTATAGTAGGCAGAGCGGTAGCGACGAGAACAACCCTGCCTATAACCAATAATGTCTTCTTAGCTACAGACCAGTCCCGACTTAAACTTATTGCTACTAATCTGGAGATGGCTATTAGCTGCTGGATTGGTGCCAAGGTAGAGGAAGAAGGGGCAATTACTGTTCCCGCCCGACTCCTTACCGAATTTATTAGCTCCTTACCCAGTGATAAGATTGACATCAGCCTTTCCCCCAAGACCAAGACCCTGGAATTAAAGTGTGCCCGATTTGAGGCGCGAATCAGCGGGGTTGATGCCAAGGATTTCCCACCTATACCCACGGTTGACGAGGGTATTACCACCAAGGTTGAGGTAGAAGCCCTTCGTCAGGGAATTAGTCAGGTTGTATTTGCTGCTGCCACCGAGGAGTCTCGCCCGGTACTCACCGGTATTGATGCCGAGTTTGATGGTGATTTATTGACCCTGGCAGCGGCTGATGGCTTCAGATTAGCAGTATACAAGTTGCCCCTTCTCAATCCGGTTAGCCAGAAGACCGAGGTCGTTATCCCAGCCCGGACTCTGGCTGAGCTGAATCGGCTTATAGCTGACCAGGAGGAGGCTATTGAGATAACGGTAAATCCTAATAAGAGTCAGGCTCTGTTTCGCCTAAAGAATAGCGAGCTGGTATCCCAGCTTGTCCAGGGCACCTTCCCCCAATATTCCCAGCTCATCCCTCAGAGCTATACTACCCGGGCGGTAGTTGATGTCGCTCAATTCTTGAGGGCGACCAGGACAGCCTCTATCTTTGCCCGTGACGGCAGTGGCATTGTCCGTTTGGTGATGACCCCCGGTGGTGAACTAACCCCGGGTAAGGTGACCATTTCCGCCCGGTCGGAGGAAATAGGCGATGACGTGGGCGACATTGATGCTATTGTCGACGGCGAAGAATCAAAAATTGCCTTTAATGGCAGGTACCTGATTGATGTGCTTAGTGTGCTTCGTGAGTCGCAGGTAGCCCTGGAGACTACCAACCCCTCAAGCCCCGGCGTTATCCGTCCGGTAGGGGTGGATAACTACATCCATGTCGTCATGCCGATGTTCGTTCAATGGTAAGGTCAGTACCGCTGGGAAAGGAGGTAAAAAATGTATCTTCGGGATATTATGACAACTGACGTGATTACTATTCCCAGTAACACTACTATTATGGATGCTAAGAGAATTATGGGAGCGCATAAACTCAAGCGCATACCAGTGGTGAACAGGGGAAAACTGGTTGGTATAATAACCAAGCGGAGCCTGGAGAAGATTGCCCCCCCTGAACCCAACCCTCGCGACCTGTTGGAATTCAGCTATAATATTGCCCGCCTATACCGGACACCGATAAGAGATATTATGCAAAAGGATGTGGTCACGGCTACACCTGATATGACTGCTGAACAAGCAGTATGGCTTGCCCAGCAGAAAAAGGTGGGGGCTCTAGTCGTGGTTGAGGACAAGCAGGTAGTTGGCATCGCTACTACCAACGACTTCTTCTATAAGATTCTGAATAGAATTTTGGGGATTGATGAGCCTGGTACCCGTCTTGAGATTGCTGGAGGTGGTGAAGGAAAAGCATTAGAGGAAATAATTTCCTGTTTAAATAGGGCTGACCAAAATATTACCACGCTTCACATTTATAAACGGCGTGGTAGAGCAAAAAAGAACCTTGTTATTCACTTAGATAGTCTAGATGTTGAGCAGTGCATGGCCGAGCTTAAGAATAAAGGGTATAAAGTAATTGTGAGAGTACGCAATGTTTAGCCAGTTTGAAGCGTGTTCAATACTTGAGCTACTTCTCCTTGTTAGCCCTTAACTGTTTGAGATGATATTACCCATCCTTGATGCTTCGGAATGTAGAAGTTTTTACCCCATTAAAGTTGACATAATGCTCAATAAAATCGTTGCTCTGGAGGTAGACGGCTTAAGAGTTGTTGGTCGGCTTTACCTGCCCACTGGCAAACCTCCATACCCTACTCTTTGTGTTTGTCACGGTATCCCGGCTGGGAACTCTGCCCCCGGCGATAGAGGCTATCCCCTGCTGGCGGAGAGGGTTTGCCGTCAGGGCTTTGCCGTACTTATTTTTAGCTTCAGGGGAACCGGCGACAGTGGCGGAAACCTTGACATTTTGGGCTGGACTAGAGACTTAAAGGCTGCCATTGATTATTTATACCCCTTGCCCGAGGTAGATAGGTCTCATTTGTCACTGCTCGGCTTTAGCGCTGGGGCTGCTATCTCAGTTTATCGGGCAGCACAGGATAGTCGGGTGTCGTCTATTATAGCCTGTGCCTGCCCGGCAGAGTTTACTTTCCTTACCGAAACTGATGAACCACAGTCTATTATTGACCACTTCCGCAGCATTGGTATCATCAGGGATAGGGATTTTCCTTACTCCGCCCAGGAGTGGCTTAATGGCTTCAGCTTGGTCAGCCCTATCAAATACATTGCTCAAATTGCCCCCAGACCTGTATTGCTGGTGCATGGGAGCAGGGATGAGTTAGTGAATGTGAGCCATGCCTATAAGTTATATGCTCGGGCAGGGGAGCCTAAGCGGCTCACCATAATTGATGGAGCTGAGCACAGGCTACGGCAGAATGATAGGGCTATGGCTATTATTATTGATTGGCTGAAATCTCAGGCTCAGATTAGTAGTCAGGTTGAGTAGCTGATAAATTGACCTGCAAATAAAAAATAGTTTATAATATATATGGTTGGGCTTAGTTTAGGCTGAATTAAGAGGCAGGCAAACTTGCACGAGTCTTGCGGCGTTTTTGGTGTTTATGCTCCTAGTGAGGATGTAGCTCGCCTTACCTTTTTTGCTCTATTTGCTCTCCAGCACCGTGGCCAAGAGAGTGCTGGCATTGCTACCACTGATGGCAAGAAAATCCGGGTTTATGCCAGAATGGGGCTGGTATCCCAGGTTTTTAGTGAGGATTCGTTAAGCCAGCTCACCGGGGACATTGCCATTGGTCATAATCGCTATTCCACCAGGGGTTCCAGTCGGATAAGCAATGTGCAGCCTCTTATCGCGGGCAAGGGCTCAAATACTATTGCTATAGCCCACAACGGGAATATCGTTAATGTTGAGCACCTCTATAAGGAACTCTCTGACCAGGGCTATGTCTTCCACACTTCCACTGATACCGAGGTTATTGCTAACCTCATCCTCTCCTCCCCTGATAAAGATTGGGTAGACAGGATAAGGTATGCTATGCATCGGCTTCAGGGGGCATATTCCTTAACCATTATGACTAACCACACTTTGTTTGGCGTTCGTGACCCCTTTGGCGTGCGCCCTCTGTGTCTGGGAGCTATTAATGGTGGCTATGTTATAGCCTCAGAGAGTTGTGCCCTTGACCATATTGGAGCTAATTTTGTTAAAGAGATTGAACCGGGTGAGATAGTTTCTATAACTGAGAATGGCATTGATAGCTATCAGGAAGAGGTGGGCAGAAGGGGGGTATGTATCTTTGAGTATATCTACTTTGCTCGCCCTGATAGCGTGATTAACGGTCGGCTACTTTACCCAGCACGCCAGGCAATGGGGGCAGGGCTGGCACAGGAACATCCTGTAGATGCTGATATGGTTATGGGTGTGCCTGATTCAGCTACTGCCGCTGGCATTGGTTATTCCCATTGGTCAAATTTACCCCTGCATGAAGGCTTGCTCAAGAACCGCTATGTAGGCCGCACCTTTATTGAGCCTGACCAGCGAATCAGAGACCTCGGCGTTAAGCTAAAGTTTAACCCCTTACCCCAGATGCTGGACGGCAAGCGGGTAGTAGTGGTTGATGACAGCATTGTCCGCGGCACTACTACTCCCCAGGTAGTAAAGTTGTTAAGAAGGGCGGGGGCTAAACAGGTGCATATGCGCATCTGTGCCCCACCCATCCGCTATCCTTGTTTCTTCGGTGTAGACATGGCTACCCGCTGGGAGTTAATTGCCGCTCAGAAGACTGTAGCCGAGGTCAGGGATTTCATCGGTGCTGATTCATTAGGCCATCTGAGCATTGATGGACTGATTAAGGCTGTAGCTTTACCTAAAGATATTTTCTGTATGGCTTGTTTCACCGGTGATTACCCCATACCGGTACAGCTTGAGATGGATAAGCTGGCACTGGAGACTATGCCGACTGACCAGCAGGGACACTCTGGCGTAAAGCAACGGTAAGCTAAATCTTAGCTTTATATAATCTCCGCTTGGCTCTAAACAAGCCCTTTTTCGCCCCCTTTTGGCTACCAGGGATTATGCCCTATATGGCACGACCAATGCGCGAGCCATCAGCGATAGCCTCCAGTATCAGGTGGGGCTCTCGGCAATCGCCAATCGGATAGATTTCAGGCACTTTCCCCTCCAGAGCTTGGAAAAGCTCGGTGTTTGGTCTGAGTGGTATCGCCGGCACTATAGTATCTGCCTCAATAGTCCGCCTCTCCCCCTCCTTAGTAATAATGGTCAGCCCCTTATCGGTTATCTCCTCACATTTAACTCCGGTGAACCAAACAGCTCCCTTTTTAGTCAGCCACCTGAGAAGGGCTATCTTGTGATATGATGCCATCTCAGTCCCCAGTTCATCGGATGCCTCCACGATGGTTACCTTTCTGCCCCGCTTAACCAGAAACTCAGCTAGCTCGCAGCCCTGTATTCCTCCACCTATAATAACCACCCTTTTCCCCACGGGCATCCAGAATCTCGTCAGCCATCTTAGCCTCCTCAGACCGAAGAACCTTAGATAAGTCCTCACCATACGATAGATATCTGGGGTGCTGACTACATTGCCCCTGTTAATTCCGGCTATTTCTAGGTCAGCGGGTATCCCCCCGGTGGCTAGGACAACCACATCTGGCTTAATCTCCTCAACCACAGCCAGATTAACCTCTTTACCCAGCCTAACCCTTACCCCCAGCTTACCAATTTGGGTTTTGAGGTAACCGATTAAGCCTACCAGGTCTTCAATTTCAAGCCCCTTCACCAAGCCAGCCAGGCGTGTTGCTCCGCCTAGGCTACGCTCCCTCTCGTAAAGGACTACCTCGTGCCCCCTCAGTGCTGCCACCCTTGCCGCCTCCAGCCCAGCTGGCCCACCACCAACCACCATAACCCTCTTTTTCTTCTTTGCTGCTTTGATTTCATATTCCCGCTCTTTCCCCAGGGCAGCGTTTACCCGGCATGTCACCGGTTCATGGGTAACATAAATCCTCTCAATGCAGCCGAGGCAGGCGGTGCACGGGGCGATGTCCTCTAGCCTTCCTGATGCTATCTTGTTGGGAAGCTCTGGGTCTGCCAGCAGACGTCTGCCGAGAGCAATAAAGTCCGCTTTACCCTCTCTCAGTATCTTCTCTCCAATGAAAGGGTCGAGCCAGTTGGCAGCAATAACTGGTATGGAGACTACCCTCTTGATTGCCGCTGCCGCCGGTACCAGAACCCCCTTGTCCTTTTGGTTAAGCCTTTCTGCCAGGGGCTTGGGCGGCTCAGGATAGAAAACCAGCTCAGGCAACATTAGCGTGGCATAGTCACCGTAACCGTAGCCAGTTACATGAATGGCATCAGCCCCTGCCTCCTGTAGTATCTGAGCAAACCCTTGACTTTCCTCAGAGGTTATGCCCTCCCCCTGCCCATATTCAACGCCATTAATCCTGACGCAGACCGGGAAGTCTTGCCCGGCTCGCTCCTTAATTGCCTGCACGATTTCAACCATAAATCGGGCTCTACTCTTCAGGTCCTGACAGCCATAGGCATCCTTTCGTTTATTCCAGGTGCGGGACAAAAAGGTATTAATTAGGTCAGTGTGGCAGGCGTGTAGCTCTACACCATCAAAGTCAGCCTTCTGAGCCCGCTCAGCCCCCTTGGCGAACTTATCCACAATAGCTTCAATCTCAGGAATGGTTAGCTCTTTGGCCGGCCCAAACTCTGACACTGGGTTTTCACTATCACTCAGAGTTGAAGCCGCTAGCGGCTGAAGACCGGGGATGCTTTGGTAAGGTCCAGCATGAACCAGTTGCAGAAATGTTGGGCAGCCATATTGGTGGATAGCCTGAACCAGTTGGCTAAGACCGGGAATGAATTTATCATCATCTATAAGTAGCTCATTGACTGCATAGGCTAGACCCCTGGAATCAGGAAATGCCCAGGGTATCATCAATAGACCTACGCCACCCTTGGCTTGTGCTTCATATATGCCTATCTTGGTATCAGTGACATAGCCATCCCTGCTAGCCGAGTACATTCCCTGAGGTGCCTTTACTATCCGGTTCCTGGTCTTTACTCGTCCGATGTGATAAGGCGAGAGTAGCCTCTCAAATCTTGCTTTCCCAGACATTTACCTGCCTCCTTCTTGAATAGATTATACAACATGCGGCAAATTGTCAGAATTATCAGTATCAGCAGTATCGTTTATCAAGGAAGTTTGCCGGGGTAAGCCCCTTTGCCCATAATTTGCAGTTGAAACTCGGTTTCTGGTAATCTAGGAGAAAAGAGATTTTGCCACAGGAGGCAAGCAGATTAAGCAAACCTATGCCGCCGCTGGGGTTAATATTGACCTTGCTGCTAAAGCCAAAGAGATGATTAGGAAGCACGCCCGCTCCACCCTCCGCCCCGAGGTCTTGAGCGGCATCGGCTTCTTTGGCGGGCTTTTTGAGTTCAAGGGGTTTAACCAGCCGGTTCTGGTGTCCAGCGTTGATGGAGTGGGAACCAAGCTGAAGATTGCTTGCGCCTTAGCCAGGCACAACACCATTGGCATTGACATAGTTAACCACTGTGTTAATGACATCCTTACCTGTGGTGCTGAGCCACTCTTCTTTCTGGACTACATTGCTATGGGTAAGCTGGTGCCAGAACAGGTGGAGGCTATTGCCCAGGGGCTGGCTCAAGCCTGCCGTGAAGTCGGCTGTGCCCTTATTGGTGGTGAAACGGCAGAGATGCCCGGGCTATATGCTGGGGAGGATTATGACCTGGTAGGTTTTATCATCGGTGTGGTGGAGAAGGAAAAGATTATCCAGGGGAAGACGATTGCGCTTGGTGATACTATTATTGGCTTACCCTCCAGCGGACTTCACACCAATGGTTATTCTCTGGTGCGCAAGCTCTTTGGCGTTACCAAATCAGCATTAAATACTCATTACCCTGAGCTGGGTAGGACGCTAGGTGAGGAACTTTTAGAACCCCACCGGTGCTACTACCACCAGTTAAAGCCGCTGCTGCCGAGTATTAAGGGTATGGCGCATATTACCGGTGGCGGTTTGGTTGGTAATGTGCCCAGGATTTTGCCTCAGGGTGTAGCTACCCAGTTTCGTAGTCGGGCATGGACTATACCCCCTATCTTCCACCTCATTCAGCAGCGGGGTAATATTGACCAAAGCGAGATGTATCGCGTGTTTAATATGGGCATCGGTATGGTGGTTATTTGCTCACCCAGGGATGCTGACCAGCTCACCCAGGCCCTACCACAGTCAAAAATCATCGGTGAGGTGGTAAAGCAGGCAGGGGAGGCAAGAGTAATTATCAAGTAGTTAGGCGACATTGTCTAAGATGTTTACCAATGAAAATATCATAATACGAAAGGGACTTCCGGAAGATGCGCCGGATTTCGCTAATCTTGCCTTGCTGTCCGAACCACCCCTTTTTCCCGCAATCTTTGGTTCTGGGGTAAGAGGCGTGATGCAAAACCTATTCCGCCACAGAAGGAATTTATTCAGTTTTGAACACTCGTATTTTATTGAGGTAGATGGTAGGAAAGCAGGCGTGATTATCGGATATGACTGGAAAGCCCAAAGAAGGGGAGAGTGGAGAACTGGACTATTGCTGGTTAAGTATATGAAGCTAAAATTCTTTACCAAAATTCCATCTTTATTGAAAGCTATGAGTGTTGTAGGAAGAGGTGAAGATAATGAATATTACGTTAGTAGTCTTGCCGTGTATCCTGAATTTAGAGGTAGTAAACTAGGGACAAATCTTCTTTTGAGAGCAGAAGAGGAAGCTAAAAGATGTGGTGCCGAAAAAAGCGCATTGGATGTTGAAGCGGATAATCAAGGTGCCATCAAATTATATAATAGACTGGGGTATTCGATGGTGGGCAAGCCAATGAGGGCTAAAATTAACAGAAAGAATTTTGCCTTTTTTAGAATGTATAAAAAATTGTGATGACACGCCAAGCAAAAAGAAATTGGAGGTATTCATGCGAGCTATTATCAGTGTTTCTGACAAAGTCGGCGTAACCGATTTTGCCCAAGGCTTGAGTCAGTTGGGGTTTGAAATATTCTCAACCGGCGGCACCAAAAAGGCTCTGAGCCAGGCTGGAGTGCCGATAAAGACTGTCTCTGAAATTA
>DAOWJH010000081.1 GCA_030640495.1 Dehalococcoidia bacterium
AACACTAGCTTCTTCTTCTACTATGCCTGGGTTATGGATATAGCTGCTCCGTTCATAATTATAGGGGCATTATGGGGTATTATCCGCAGATACATCGTTAAGCCACCAAGGCTAGCCGGGGAGCAGACCATTGAGGCTATGGTCATTCTGGTCACGGTATTCATCCACCCAATGACTCACCTGTTCAAGGAGGCAACCAGCATTGCTCTTGGTCACCCGCCGGCTGGTTTAGGCTCTATTCTTCCACCCCTGAGCTCGGGATTAAGTAATCTGTTTAATAACAGCACCGTAAGCTCAGTGCAGATAGCAAATATAGGTTTCTTTTGGGCACACTGGAGCATTGTCTTGTTTGTCTTAGTCTTTATCGCTTACTCACGATACCTACACATGGTGGCGGCTATTTTCAATGTTTTTCTTCAGTCTCCGCGGCCTAAAGGCGCCCTGCGTCCTATTGACCTGGAGACGGCAGAGAGTTTCGGTGTCGCCAAGATAACTGATTTTACCTGGAAGCAACTCCTAGAGTGTTACTCCTGTGTGGTGTGTGGTCAATGTCAGGATGCTTGCCCAGCCTATGCCAGTGGCAAACCACTTAACCCCAAGAAGGTGATTCAGGACCTCAAGAATCATCTGCTGGAGGTAGGACCCCAACTGCTCAAGGTCAAAGGCGAGGCGGCAGCCTCGCCGGTCAATCCCGGCAAGGCATTGATTGGTGAGGTGATAACTGAAGATGAAATATGGGCGTGCACTACCTGCCGTGCTTGCCAGGAGATGTGTCCTGTTTATAATGAGCATATTGATAAAATTATAGACCTGAGGCGAAACCTGGTGCTGGAGCAGGCTTCTATCCCTGAGACGGCTGAGGGAGCACTCCGAAGCATTGAAGCCAGAGGACACCCCTGGCGAGGAACTACGCTATCAAGAACCGACTGGGCAGAAGGGCTTGAGATTAAGACCCTGGCTGATGATAGTGATGTGGATATTCTATATTGGGTAGGTTGTACTGAGGCGCTGGAAGATAGAAGTGTCAAGATAGCTCAAGCCACAGGTAAGCTGTTAAAGCTAGCCGGGATTAAATTTGGCATCCTGGGGGCTGAGGAGAGCTGCTGCGGTGAGCCAGCTCGCCGTCTGGGCAATGAGTACCTCTTCCAGATTCAGGCTCAGAAAAATATTGAGCTGCTGAAGGGTTATAATGTGAAGAAAATAGTTACTGCCTGCCCTCATTGCTATAACACCCTAAAGAATGAATATCCTCAGTATGGCGGTGACTTTGAGGTTATTCACCACACCCAGTTTTTTGCCAACTTGCTGGAAGAAGGCAGGCTAAGAATCATTAAAGGCAATGGCGGGGTAGTGACCTACCATGACTCCTGCTACCTAGGAAGATACAATAATATCTACCAGCCACCGAGGCAGCTTTTAAATAATCTGCCTGATGTCACAGTTGTTGAGATGGAGCAAAATCGGAGGAGTAGCTTCTGCTGTGGCGGTGGTGGCGGTCGCATGTGGCTAGAAGAGCGCATTGGCAGGAGAATAAGTGAGATGCGCATTGAGCAGGTGCTTGAGACCAAGGCTCAGATTGTAGCTATCGCCTGCCCCTTCTGCCTCCAGATGTTTGATGATGCAATTAAAGCTAAAGCTGTTGAAGAATCACTCAAGGTTATGGATATTGCTGAGCTAATAGCTGAGTCAGCTGTATATCGTCCTCACCCTGTTTAGAAATATTTAACTCAGCCTTCGGCATGTGGTTTGACAATAAGGGCAGAATGCAATAATCTTACATTGGTTGTAAGCTGGCAAACCTCTGCCAGCATTACCGCAAGAAGCTATAAAATAGGAGGAGACTATGAGAAAAGTAGCCGTAGTTGGTGTTGGGGAGACAAGATTCAGCGGTGCCCAGGAAAAGACAGAGGTAGAGCTGTTTGCTGAAGCCGCCATGGACGCCCTTAATGAATCAAGCCTGAAGCCAAAGGATATCCAGGCACTATTCCTCGGTAACGTGCTGGGAGATTTCGCTGAAGGGCAAGGCATGGTTCAAGCCTTCGCTGCCGAGAATATCGGCGCCCTCAATATTCCAGCCTCCAGATATGAGGGTGCCTGTGCCTCAGCTAGTATGGCAATAAGGGATGCCTTCATGTGGGTGGCTTCAGGTTTCTACGACATAGTCCTAGCTGGCGGTGTAGAAAGAGCTGCCACCATGGGCACACCGTTAGCCACACGAACCTTCGCTATGTTCAGCGATGCCCGCTATGAGTACCCATCCGGAATTACCTTTCCTGCTGTCTTTGCCATGCTAGCTCACCTTTATTCCAAGAAGTATGGCATACCTTTGAAAAAGCTTAAGGAGCAAATGGCAGCAGTATCAGTTCAATCCTACAAATATGGCATGTTTAACCCTAAAGCCCACCTCCGTAAGGAAGTAACTATGGATAAGGTGCTCAATTCCTTTATGGTAAGTTCACCCCTCCAGCTACACGATTGCTGTCCATTTTCTGATGGTGCCTCCGTTATTGTTCTAGTCTCAGAGGAAAAGGCGAAAAAACTTACCAATAAACCAGTCTATATTACTGGTGTTGGTCAATCTTCATCTGGTCCCCTATCTAACCAGCAAGAATATCTACCACGACTTAGAGCCAGAGAAATATCTGCCAAGCAAGCCTATGATATGGCTGGACTCACTCCAAAAGATATAGATATCTGTGAACTTCACGACTGCTTCAGTATCGCTAGCTTAATTGCCGCTGAAAGCCTTGGCTTCTTTGAGTTTGGAAAGGCAGGCGAAGCCTGGGAAAGGGGTGAGGCTGGTCTTGGCGGCAAAGTAGCTATAAACCTATCCGGCGGGCTAAAGGCTAAAGGTCACCCTATAGGAGCTACCGGTGCCGGTCAGGTATATGAAATAGTAAAACAATTCAGGGGTGAAGTAGAACCGGAAAGGCAAGCAGAGGGAGCTAAAATAGGGATGACTGATACATTAGGGGGAGATGCGGGCACGCTCTGTAACCTAATTCTCCAACGGGGTTGGTAACATATAACTTACAATTTAATCCTGAGGAGGCTAAAGTGGAATATAAGCTTACTTTTAAAGAATATAGTGAGGCGCTGAAGAAAAATAAGGTGCTAGGCTTGAAGTGTCAAGAATGCGGCTGGATTAATGTGCCACCAAAGATGGCTTGTTATAAATGCGCCAGCCCGAACCTTGATGTTGTTGAAATGAGTGGCAAGGGTAAGATTCAAACCTTTACCACTGCCTTTGTGACTTCAGAGGGACGCGAGGACGAGGTCCCCTATATCATAGTGCTGGTTGAGCTTGATGAAGGTCCGTGGATAATGGGTAATCTAACCGATGTTGACCCAAATGAAGCAACTATGGAACTAATCGACAAAAGAGTAAAGATAGGGCATAAGGTGTTCCCTGGAGATAAGTACTCGGCTGGCGAGGGGGCTAGGCCACTCTTTAGTTTAGAAACTTAAAGCCCCCAAAAAAGGTGGCATAGTCATGCAGTTTTCTCCCCACGAGATATATTGGGCTACAGATGTTTCCCCAGATTGATTTACCTCTCTAGATGAGAGGAGATAAATAGGTGATGAGTAACGAAAAGAAGAAAAGAGCCATAAACAGGCTAAAGACAATGTACCCCCTGCGGAATCTAATTGATGAAATGTATCAGAGGGGCGTTGAGGCTAGCAAGATAGGGAAGCCCACGGCTTGGTCAATGGTCAACTGGTGGGAGGCTGACCCTATCCTCAAAGCCATGGATATAGAGATAGTCTACCCGGAAAACTATGGCGCTGTTTGTGCTGCTTTCGGGGCTGCCCCGGCTTATCTAGACCGCTCCGATTCGGATGGCTTTCCTACCCATATGTGCGGCTATGCCCGAAATTGCATTGGCTATGCGGCAAGAATGAAGGATTTGGGGGAAATACCGCCTGAAGCACCTATGGGTGGTATGGCCAAGCCAATTCTACTGCTCGCTTCAGGCAGTTTATGTGACGCCAGGTATAAATGGTTTCAGGCTCTGGGGCGCTATTTAGATGCTCCGGTGTGGACAGTGGAGATACCCCACCCCGGAGTAGAAGAGAGCTTTAGGGAAGGGGCTTATGAGAGCGCTATTAATTTTATGGTTAAAGAACTAGGCGAGTTTGTTACCTTTCTGGAGCGGTTATTAGCTAAGAAAATGGACTGGGATAAACTAGCCGAGATAACTGACGATATAATAAAGATTAACCGATTGTGGTATGAGATTAACGAGCTGCGTAAGGCCAGACCTTGCCCTATGCACTCTCGGGACTTCTGGAGTTGTATGAATGCCTCCCTTTATCCGGCGGGAGACCCTAAAGAATCGTTGAAATTATATCAGGATATGTATCAAGAGGTGAAGGATAGGGTAGAGAACAAGATAGGGGCTGTTGCCGAGGAGAAATACAGGCTGGCATTTGCTGAACTTCCCCCCTGGCATGACCTGAAAATTTTTGATGAATTAGCCGAAAGAGGCTGGAATTTTGTTATTGAGAGCTGGGCATATCACCCCCCCAAACCTATAGATACCAGTCAAGTGAGCAATCCCTTAGAGCGCATCGCCAAAGAGACCTATCAATGGTTCACCGGCTCGTTTAAGGGTGCCCTTAAAGCTAAGGAATACATGGGGTATTTCGCTTACCCCTACTTAGAGTATGCTAGGGATTACCAGTGTGATGGAGCATTACTCCATCCCCTTCTTACCTGTCGCACAGCAACTAATCACTTGATGCTTGTTCAGGACAGACTGTTAAACAAACTGAAGATTCCTTCCCTAGTTGCGGAAGGAGACATCGTAGACCTCAAGCTTTTTGACCATGCTGATACCATGCGAAAGGCGGAGACGCTTGAGGAGATGATGGACCATTACCGGGGGGTGAGGCGAGAGGAAGGATTAGAGTGGTAATAAGGAGAACTCATCAATGACGGAAAAGGAAAGAAAAGGGCTTGACAGAGTGAGAGAGATTTATCAAGACCGGGCTCACCGAGCCAAAGAACTCAAGGCAGAGGGGAAACAGGTGATGGGCTATCTTTGCCTCTATCCTGTTTTGGAAATGCTGACTGCTGTTGACTTAGCCCCCTACAGGATATTGGGGGATATGGAGGAGCCGATAACTAAGGCGGATGCCTGCCTACCTACCGTAGTTTGCCCTTTTATTCGCAGTGCTTTAGATTTGGGATTGAAAGGCAAGTATGACTTCTTAGACGGGGTAGTTATGGCTCATATCTGCGATGTCGGTGAGAAGACATCCCACATCTGGCGAACCTACCTCAATCCTTCCTATTTTTATTTCATAGATACACCCCATACGGTTCATAAGGCAGCTCAGCAGCAATTGAAGGAGCAATTGAAGGATTTTAAGAAGACCTTAGAGTCGTTTACCGGAAGGGAACTCTCTCTAGATAAACTCAAGCAAGCCATTAAAACTTATAATAGGCAGCGGGCTCTGGTGCGGGAATTATATGACTTGAGAAAGCCTGACCCACCCCTCATCTCAGGAGCAGAAACCCTCCAAGTAATGGTAGCTTTGATGAGCATTCCTGTGGACGAAGGGATTGACCTGCTGAGGCAGGTTATAAGCGAGGTTAAAGAAGGCAAGAATGGTCCTCCAAAAAAACCAGCCAGGCTTCTTGTCTGGGGCAGCATTATAGATAACACAGCCCTTATCCGGATGATTGAGGAGCTTGAAGCCAATGTGGTAATAGACGATACCTGTGTGGGCAGCCGAGCCTATTTCCCCAATGTGGAACTCACTGATGACCCTCTAGATGGTTTAGTCTACCGCTATCTGGTGGGGCTAAAGTGCCCTCGCACCTTCAGGGAAAGCGTCTTTGGTGAAACCAAGAAGGATTATATCAAAGACCTAGAGAGCAGATTCGGTTACATAAAGGACTATGCTAAAGAATGGAATGTCAATGGAGTAATACTTCAGTCGGTGAGGTATTGCGATATTCATGGCTACGAGGTGCCCGGGCTTAGGGATTATCTTGACCATATTGGCTTACCAAACATCTACCTAGAGCATGACTACAGCGAGGCGGCTCTGGCACCACTAAGGACAAGGGCTCAGGCCTTCCTTGAAGTAATCGGCTAAAAGGCCAGCAGGTAGTGGTGGAGGTAATACGCTAATTTGGCGAGAGGAGATTCAATATCTATTTTGCCGGGATTGACCTAGGTTCCACCATGACTAAGGTGGTGATTATGGGTAGGGACGAGAAGATTTGCGCTCGCATTGTAGGCCCTACTGGCGCTGAGCACCGCCGTCTAGCCAACAAGGTAATGGAAGAGGCACTAGAGCAGGCTAATTTGTCCTTCAATGAAATATCCTGTGTGATAGCCACCGGCTACGGTAGAATCAATGTCCCCTTTGCCGACCGCCAGATAACGGAATTAACCTGCCATGCTCGGGGGGTGGTGAGTCTCTTCCCCAAGGTGAGAATAGCTATTGATATTGGGGGGCAGGATGCCAAGGGGCTTAAAATTAGTAATGGCAAGCTGATTGACTTTGTTATGAACGACCGGTGTGCTGCCGGAACGGGTAGGTTCCTGGAGGTCATTGCGGCTGCTCTTGGACTCAAGCTAGAGGAACTGGGAGAAATTTCCTTAAAATCTACGAATAGGGTCAAAATTAGTAGCACCTGCACCGTTTTCGCCCAGCAAGAGGTGATACAGCGTATCTCTGAGGGGATACCACTGGAAGACATCGTGGCCGGGCTTCATGACGCTATAGCCAGCAGGGTAGCCAAAATGGTGAAAAGGCTGAAGATAGAACCTGATGTGGTCTTTACCGGGGGTGTTGCCAAAAATGCTGGGGTTGTTCACGCCCTTAAGGAAAATATAGGCGGTGAAATTTTAGTTCCTGACGAGCCGCTTCTCACCGGGGCAATAGGCGCCGCCATATTAGGCAAGGAACTCACCCTGAAAGCAGTGGCAAAGGGGGAGACCATCCAGAGGAAGGAGCGTCGCCTGGAGGAGGCTACTTTCTTCAACCGGGGTAATTAGGAGTCAAATATGGCTTGGTTTATGGGCATTGACATTGGCTCAGGAAGCAGTAAGGGGGTTATAACTGAAGATGGTAAGCTTGTGGCTTACCATGTGCTTCCCTCCAAGGCTAACTACAGGGTGGTAGCCCAGAAGTTGAGAGACGAGCTCCTGGCAAAGGTAGCACTACCCCCGGGGGATATAACCTATACTATAGCTACCGGCTACGGTGGCGGCAGCGTTCCTTTCAGCAATCAGCAGGTGGCTGATATTCGTTGTTGCGCCCGGGGGATAAGCAGCGTCTTCCCTTTGGTGAGGACGGTCATTGATGTGCAAGGGATGTCCAGCCAGGTGATTCGGCTCAAAGAGGGAGGGCAGGTTATTAACTTCGTGGTCAGTGAGAAGTGTGCCGCCGGTAGCGGGCGCTTTCTTGAGGTCATCGCTAATGTCCTCAGGATAGACCTCAAGGATATCGGGCCTCTTTCCCTTAAGTCTAAGAACCCCATCACCTTCACTACAGGGTGCGCCGTTTTTGGAGAATCAGAGGCCATCTCCAGGGTATCCGAAGGCATCTCCAAGGAGGATATCCTGGCTGGGGTTCATAAGGCATTGGCGAACAAGATATCTACCCTCATTGATAGGATTGGTGTGGAGGAGCAGTGGGCTATTAGCGGTGGCGGTGGCCTCAATGTTGGGCTTATCAAAAGTGTGGAGGAGAGACTGGGGATTCAGTTACTGGTGCCCCCCCAACCCCAGCTCATCACCGCCCTAGGCGCCGCCATAATGGCTGAGGCAAGGGGAGGGCTTATCGCCCGCTCAGAAATCACAAATTAGGAGGCAGGTTATGACAGAGAAAGGCTCATCTATCCTAGATAAGTTGGGAGTGGATGTTGGTTTCAAAACCACTCATATGAAGACCGTTACTGAAGCAGACATCATACTTACTGCTGGCATCTCAGGGGATTTCAATCCCCTCCATATGTGCGAGGAGTATGCTAAAAAAACCTTCTTCGGGGGCAGGATATCCCACGGAATATTCCCAATACTACTACTCTCAGCAGCTATGGCTAAACTTCCTGGTTTAGTTGTTTTTCTGTCTCAGTCGGTAAGGTTCTTGAAGCCGGTAAGGATTGGGGATACCATAACCGCTACAGCTGAGGTAATAGAGACACGCAAGGACAAAGGGATTGTAACTCTGAAAAATACCTGTGTGAACCAGAAGGGGGAAATAGTAATTGAGGGTGAGGCTGTATGTCGGCTTTATGAACCGCCAGCCTAACCTAAACTCCTAGCAGCTATAGCGCTTTTTATGCTGGAAGTTATTTCTTCCCTAGTTGCTGACGGAGGGAAGGTAGCACTAAAACCTATCTCTTTCAGTTTGGGGGCATCCTTAGGTGGAAATATCCCCCCCAGTATAAACACAGTGTGGTCTCTTATTCCTTCTCTTTCAGCCATCGTTAATAACTCATCACCAAGAGCCAACTCACCACCACAGTAACTGCTTATCCCAACAACATCAGCAAATTCTTGAACAGCCACTTTAATTATCTGTTCTGCCCGGGCATTGCCCATCAAAACTACCTCCATCCCAGCATCCCTGAGCATGCCAGCCACAGTAATTATTCCCCTATTATGAGTCTCCAGCGGGAACTGAGCTAATACTACCTTAATTTTCTTTTCCTGACTTACCATAGCGTTTTAACCTCTAAAATTATCTTTATACATAGATAGGCGATTTCCACAAGCCGAAGGCTTCCACAAATGCCCGGCGCATTTCCCCTTCAGTAACATCAGCCCTAGCACACTCAAGACAAGCAGCCATAACGTTATCCCCGTGCTTACAGGCTTGCTTAAGGGCGTTAAGAGTATTGTTTGCCTTTTCGTTATCCCTTCGCTGCCTTATCCTGGCTAGCTTGTCTCGCATCTCTTTGCCTATACGTTCATCATATTCGTGAACCCAGACATCAGGCATCTTTAGGTCAGGGGCTCTAAAGTAGTTACGACCAACTACTTTTATATCGCCATCAGCAATCATTTTCTGCTCACGCTGCATATATCTGGTAATCTTATTATGCAACCAACCGCTGGCTACAACTTCAACTATACCACCCATCCTCTCTATCTCATCTATTTCGTTAAGGATTCTTTCTTCCATATCATTAGTTAGTGCTTCTACATAGAAGGAGCCGCCTAAGGGGTCAACCACCTGGGTAACCTGGGTCTCGGCTTCAATAATCTGCTGGGTTCGCAGTGATAGTATTGAGGCCTCTTCCGATGGAACTGAGTAGGCTTCATCATAGGAATCTACATGCAAAGACTGAACACCCCCCAATACAGCAGCTAAAGCGTGATAAGCTGCCCTTACCACATTACTCATAGGTTCTTCTCTAGTCAGGGAGACACCCGAAGTCTGCACATGACACCTCATCCACATAGACCGAGGGTTTTTAGTCCCAAACCTATATTTCATTATCTTATACCATAATCGCCTCACTGCCCGTATCCTAGCAACCTCCTCAAAGAAGTCATTAGCCGGTGCCCAGAAGAATGCTAGTCTTTCGGCTACCCAATCAACATCATAGCCTCTCCTGGTCATCTCTTTAAGGATTTCAATAGCATTAGCTACCGCTACCGCCATCTCAGTGACACCTGAGGTCCCCCACTCCCGCAAATTGTAGCCATTCAAGGTAACATAGTTCCATTTAGGCACATACTTTCTAATGAACTCTATATTATCGCACTGTACCCTAAAATCATCCTTAGGTGGTATATACTCACAGGCGCTGCGAACCAAATTCTCCATTATGAAGTCATTCTGCGAACTGCCTGGTAACTGGTCCCAGGGGATACCTCTGCGCTCAGCCATTACTAGATACATTGGGAATATTATCGCTGTATTTCTGGGGTAATGGGTAATTATGGAAGCGCTTACCTTGGTAATGTCTATATCCTTACAGATTACCTCCATATCTTCAACGCAATCAATAGGGACACCCACGGTAGCCACTTGACCCAGAGCTTCAGGCTCATCTGAATCAAACATCTGAACTGTAGATAGGTCAAGAGCCCAGTTTGTTCCGGTAGCGCCATGCTCCAGCAGCATCTTCATTCTCTTGTTTATATACTCAGGTGAACCAGCGCCAAAGATCTGACGCATAGTAAATGTCCTACCCCGATACATATTAGGGTGTATGCCCCTGGTATAGGGCTCCTCCCCTGAAAAACCCAAATCTCCTATATAGTCAAAGTCAGGGTTATTGAGTGGGGTATAAAGTAACTCTCGGGGTAGCTCAGAGCCCAAGATGGTGTGAGGAGTAACCTCCCAATTCTCCCGGTCCTGCTCACGAACTACCGTATTTTTCCACCTGCTAAATTCCTTGTCTATCTTTTTCAGAGCTTCAGGATCATACAGAGGGATATACTCCCCACGTACCGCCTTTTCTTCCAAAATTTCCTTGGTAGTTTTCTCACCACTCATATCGTATCCCCCTTGAGCCTTTTAAAATATCATCAATATCCTAGCATTGGCAAATTTGATTGTCAATCTATGGTCGGTGATTGTTTATCAGCCTCGCCCCGCCAAGCACTCAGAAAAATCTATCTTCCTTGATATGTCTCAGCCTTTTCCAACGAGGGCTCTGGCAATGGTCATGCGCATCATCTCTGAGGTGCCTTCATATATCTCGGTTAGCTTAGCATCTCTAAGATAACGCTCTAGAGGATAATCTTTGGTATAGCCATAACCACCATGAATCTGAATTGCCTTATTGGTTACGAAGCTGGAAACCTCAGAGGCGAATAACTTAGCCATAGCTGACTCTTTGATAAAGGGTAAACCTTGGTCCTGAAGCCAGGCTGAGTAATAGGTTAACATTCGGGCGGCTTCAATCTGGGTAGCCATATCAGCTAACATCCATTGAATTGCCTGGAAGTTAGCAATACGCTGACCGAATTGCTGGCGCTCCTTGGCATAGCTGATTGAGGCATCAAGGGCAGCCTGAGCAATACCTACCGCTTCAGCGCCTACAGTAATCCTACTTTCATCCAGGGCTTCAAGGGCTATTCTAAACCCCCGCCCCTCCTCGCCGAGCCGATTCTCCTGTGGCACGACACAGTCTTGAAATATAAGTTCGGCTGCCGATAAACCACGAAAGCCCAGCTTATTCTCGTGCTTCCCCACGGAAAAACCGGGCATACCCTTCTCCACAATGAAGGCGGTTACCCCTCGGTGGCGCAGTGATTTATCAATAGTAGCGAATACTACTATTGTCTCTGCCTCAGCCCCGATACTAATAAAAAGCTTGTTACCATTAAGAACATAACTATCACCCTGCCGCACCGCAGTAGTTTCTA
>DAOWJH010000007.1 GCA_030640495.1 Dehalococcoidia bacterium
GATGTTGAAAAAATTAATGAAATTAAACAAGAGTTGGAATGGAGATGGAATGAATTTTATCGCGTTGCGTCTGACTCCGATGAGATGACAATGAAAGAAATGGCCCTTGAGCTAGCCCATGGGCAACTTGAGGATGCCCAGAATGCGCTACAGGACGCCCAAAAGGAGCTAGACAAAGTAAAAAGTAAAAGCGCGATAATTGTGGCACCCTTTAGTGGCTTCATTACCGTGATAAATGTAGAGGGGGGTGACGAAGTTATGAAAGGCACGATAGCTGTAGAGCTTGCCGACCCCGAAAAGTTTGAAGCGGATATCATGGTCAGCGAGATGGACATCCTGCAGGTGGAGCTGGGAGGAGAAGCCTGGGTACAGGTTGACGCTATGCCGGGGCTGAGCCTCCCGGCTGTAGTCACTCACATCTCGCCGACAGCCACCATTCAGTCAGGGGTAGTGAATTATGAAGTAAAGGTCGAGGTGGAGTCACTGAAACCGGAAGGCTTTCAACTCAGAGAAGGCTTGACCGTTATTGTGAGCATAATAGTGGATGAGAGGAACGATGTGTTGCTGGTACCCAATGTGGCGATTACTACCCAGGGACGGCAGGCCTATGTCCAGGTGATGTCACAAGGCGGCATCATTGAAGAACGTTCCATAACGACTGGCATCAGCAACTGGCAGTACACCGAGGTAACCGAAGGTCTCAGTGAAGGCGAGCAGGTAGTTGTCCCAGAGGGGACTACCACCACATCAGCCACAGAGCAAGGTTCACCGGGTGGAATGTGGATGCCGGGAATGAGAGGAGCGCCACATTGATTAAGTTACAAGACATGACTAAAGTCTATCCCATGGGTAAAAGAGAGCTGACGGTGCTGAGAGGGATAAGCCTGGTTATCGAGAAGGGCGAGCTGGTGGCGATTATGGGGCCTTCTGGCTCGGGCAAGTCAACCATGCTTAATCTTATCGGTTGCCTGGATAAGCCGACTTCTGGTAACTACTATTTAGAGGATAGAGAAGTAAGCCGTCTTAGTAGCGATGAACTGGCTCAAATAAGGGGGCAGAAGATTGGCTTTATCTTCCAGACTTTCAACCTGCTGCCACGGCTTTCGGCACTGGCTAATGTAGAGCTAGGCATGAGATATGCTGGCGGTGTTGACCGCCAACGTGCTATGGAGGCACTGACCAGTGTCGGGCTTTCTGACCGGGCCAATCACCGGCCCACCGAGCTCTCAGGTGGTGAGCAGCAGAGAGTG
The DNA here is from genome assembly GCA_030640495.1 of Dehalococcoidia bacterium. Taxonomy (GTDB): domain Bacteria; phylum Chloroflexota; class Dehalococcoidia; order Dehalococcoidales; family DAOWJH01; genus DAOWJH01. The sequence continues at coordinate 1,251 of DAOWJH010000007.1, forward strand.
GCCATTGCCCGGGCTATAGCAAAAAAACCACCTTTGATTCTTGCCGATGAGCCTACCGGCAACCTTGACAGCCGCTCAGGTGAGGAGATAATCTCCATCCTCACCTCTTTACACGCCGAGCAGGGTATTACCCTGCTGATGGTAACCCATAATGCCAACATTGCTCATCACTGCCAGCGCATCATCCATCTGATGGATGGACAGATAGAAAGTGAGGAGAAGGTATGAAAAGGTGGCTTGAGCCATTAGCTACTGCCTGGGTCGGGGTAGCCACTCACAAGCTGCGCAGCTTCCTAACTATTTTGGGAATCGTTATCGGTGTAGCCGCCGTGATTTCTTTAATGTCCATAGGGAGGGGTGCTGAGGCACGGATTATCTCAAACATCGAAAGTATGGGGTCAGACCTCATTACTATCAGTCCCGGGGCACGTACTTGGGGGGGCGTCAGAAGTGCTACCGGCAGCGTGCAGATTCTCACTCAACAGGATGCAGAGGCAATAGCGGAACAGGTTGCCTATGTAGATTTGGTGGCACCTACCTACTCAACATCGCTCCAGCTAGTTGTCGGGGGTGAGAATATGAACTCCCAGGTTACTGGTGTACCCCCTGAATATCAGGAGATACAGAATTTGGAGGTTGCTTATGGTACCTTCTTCTCTGATTACGAGTATCAGCGTGGAGCGAAAGTAGTCGTACTTGGCTCTGAGGTAAAAGAGACACTGTTCGGAGATGCTGACCCAATAGGGCAACAGATGCGGATGGGCACTAATATTGTCCGTGTCATCGGCGTTTTGGCGAGCAAGGAGGCGATGTTCGGCTCACCTGATGACGCTATCTTTATTCCGCTGACAGCTATGCAGCAGATGGTCGCCCAGCCGCGAACGGCCCAAGGTGAACGCGTGGTGTCATCTATAGCGCTGACGGTAAGTGACGAAGAGCAGGCTGATTACGTCGTTGAGGAAATCACCAGCCTGCTCCGCACCCGCCACCAGCTTGGTCCCCTCGATGATGATGATTTTAGCGTTATGTCAATGGAAGAACTAGCCAGTACCCTTTCAGAAGCGATAGGTACAATGACACTTCTGCTGGGTGCTATCGCTGCCATTTCATTGCTGGTAGGAGGTATCGGCGTGATGAACATCATGCTGGTGTCGGTACTGGAGAGAACCAGAGAGATAGGCATCCGCAAGGCACTGGGAGCCAGGGAGCGGGACATTTGGACCCAATTCCTCATTGAGGCAGCCTTTTTGACACTGGCTGGTGGTATTATCGGGGTTATCCTGGGCTGGGTAGCCTCATATCTTGTCTCTAGCACGGGACTAATTACTACTGTGGTGACTACTGATATAGTTATCCTTGCCGTTTCGGTATCGGTAGGTATTGGCCTATTCTTTGGATTTTATCCTGCCTGGAATGCCTCGCGATTAAATCCTATTGAAGCACTCCGGTCTGAATAGTGACCGTGCCCACTCTTGCTTCAGATTTGCAATTAAAGGGCAACGGTGTATAAATTATAGTGAGCAGTTTTTAATTACCAAAAATCGGAGGGAAGGGAAAAATGGCGGGGTTAGTTTTTGGCACAGCCGGCACTCCTCATAGTGCTAGAACAGCATCCACTATAGATGGAATTAAGCGCATTGCTGAGCTTGGGCTGGGCTGTATGGAGATAGAATTCGTCCAAGGGGTGAGAATGAGCCAGGAAAGTGCTATCCAAGTTAGGGAAACAGCAGCCAAGGCAAATATAAAACTAACCGCTCATGCTCCCTACTTTATCAACTTTAATGCCCATGAGCCAGAGAAGATAAAGGCTAGTCAAGAAAGATTATGGCAAACAGCCCGAATTGCCTCGCTGTGCGGGGCTGAAAGCATTGCTTTCCACGCCGCTTTTTATCTGGGCGACCCACCTGAAAAAGCCTATGATACGGTAAAAAAATACCTAGGGGAGACACTGAACCAGCTTAAAAGGGAAGGTAATCGGGTGTGGATTAGACCCGAAACTATGGGCAAGCCCAGCCAGTTCGGAACTCCGAAGGAAATATTTGACTTATGCACCGAGCTGGAAGGATTAGCCCCGTGCATAGATTTTGCTCACTGGCATGCCCGAACCGGGGGGTTCAATTCTTACCATGAGTTTGCCTCCATTCTTGAACAGCTAAAAGAACGGTTAGGTAGAGCCGCCCTGGATAACATGCATGTTCATGTTTCTGGTATTGCCTATGGGGGGAAGGGGGAAATAAAACATCTGAACTTAAAGGAGTCAGATTTGCAATATGCTGAACTTCTCAAGGCATTAAAGGACTACGAGGCTAAGGGTATTGTAATCTGTGAAAGCCCTAACCTGGAAGAGGATGCCGTGCTGCTGCAAACAACTTACAATAACCTGCTGAAAACAAACTAACACCAATTGCCAAATTTGGAGTATTGGTCAAGTTCACCCCTTAATGAACGATGGCTGAATTTACTTTTCTATTTACTGCCATTTTTGGTATAATGTAAACAGGCTAAGCCGAGGGTTAGCTATTACCTTTGAGGTGAAGTGTGAAGTATGAAGTCAAATTGGAAGCGTAATGGTTTAATATATATAGTAATTCTAGTTGCTGGGATAGCCCTTTTCTCCTACTTCCTGCCAGCATCAAAAGAACCGACTGAAATCGGTTTAGATGAAGCCATAGCTATGTCTCAAAATAACGAGGTAGCCAACCTAGTCATAGAAGATGATGAGCTGCTAATTACGGCTAAAGATGGCACAGAGCTAAAAGCCAGCATACACTATCTCAATTATGTTGACCTTCAAGAACTCGGGCTTAATCTTGAAGGGGTAGAATACGAGATAAAACCATCAGGGTTTGACTGGGGGAACCTATTACTTGGCTTTTTACCCCTCCTTTTATTCGGTGGTTTACTCTTCTTTCTTTTCTTTCGTGCCCGAGGGGCTAATAA
>DAOWJH010000065.1 GCA_030640495.1 Dehalococcoidia bacterium
AGGCAGAATCCCCGGCATCACCCCCAACCCCAGGCTCAAGCGCATAATATAGATGAGCCTATTTTCTACCTCACCCTATTAAACGCATCTTTAGCTACAGGAGGGCTATTATATTAGACCAAATGATTGCTTTCTTCGTTTCTTGGTTCATCTACCCCAACCTCCTGTGGACCTCTCTACTCCTGGGGATTGGTCTGGCGGTGGTCTTTAGTGCGGTCTGGTTTACTCCTTACTGGACGCCAATCCTCAAGAAACCATGGGCCTGGGCAGTTCTGGTTGGTAGTGCTATTCTGTCCCTGGCTGCTGTTAGCTTTATTCAAATTCCACTCCAGATCTGGAGCCAACAAGCATTAACTTATTTTTGGAGCCAGGAAGTTCTAATGCGCTGGCTTTTGCTGGCTGGAATACCAATTATACTCCTCAGCGGGCTGGTTCAAGAAGGGTCTAAGCTGGTGCCAGTAGTTGTCTACTGGTGGCGTAGCGGTAAAAGTATTGACCCCAAGCTGGGGCTGGTCATCGGGGCTGTAGCCGGGTTGGGCCTTGGCGTTTTTGAGGCGGTGTGGGCACACAATAATATCTTTGCTGCTGGCTGGACATGGGAAGCAGTGCAAACTGGTGGGATGATAGCACTGGCTCCATTCTGGGAGAGATTCTTTACCGTAGCTCTTCATATCGGTATATCTGCGCTGGCTGGTTATGGCCTGGCTAAGGGTTGGGGATGGCAGTTTTACCTCCTGGCTTCTTTCCTGCACGCCTTCAATAACTACTGTGTTCTTTTGTTGCAATCAGGGCTTTTTACCATCGTTCATGTGGAAATTTATGTTGCAGTAGTGGCAATGCTGGTAACGGGGGTAGTTCTGTGGCTACGGTGGAAAAAGTCAGTAGAATTAGCTGAATCAGAGGTTAGCGCCGCTTAAATTCCAGACGCAAAACCTTTTTCGTGTCTTCGGTAACCTTTACCCGCTCATCTATTCGCCAGCCGACTACCCACAGGATGTGCCTAGGTGAGCAGACGATGGGCACTCTCTCCCGCCAAGCTTGAGGGATTTTGGTATCAATCATAAACTCGCCTAGCTTCTTGGGCTGACTCAAACCCAATGGCTGAAACCTGTCACCGGGCTGACGAGAGCGCACTACCAATTTATCACCAGCCTTGTCAAGGTCAAAGTAGGCGGTAAAGTCGTTATCCCCTTCAGGTTCCCCTTTTACTACAGAGGGGCTTATTATGTCTGCCTCTATGCGCCAGCCAGGTAGCAGGGTTTCCCCCGGTATCTTTAGCTGAAACTCACCTCCTAGAGGGGGGAAGGGGGCTAGAGCCGCCGGGTCTTGACCTATCAGGTATTGGTGGTAGTCTATGTAGAAGCTTAAGCCTCCCGGCAGGCTGAGCCTTTTCCCCGCCGGCTTGGTCAGGGCAGCCATTATCTCTTCAATATGGCGCGTCTCAATATCCCTGACATTGCCCAACAACTTTTCTATGGACATTCGCAGCAGGTGTCGTTTAAGAGCCAGCGGCAACTCAAGAAAACTTTCCTTATCCAAGCTGATTGTCTTTCCTTGTTTCTGACCAATTTCACCCCATAATCGGCTGCCCTCTTTATTTATAAAGGCAAGGTCATCACCGGTAATGCGGGCGGTTCGGAGTAAGGCTTCAGCCACCCGTGGGTTATAGCTCTTGAGCAGGGGCAGGAGCTGATGGCGGATTCTATTTCTTAGTGTCGATAGTAACAGGTTGGAGGCGTCAATTCGGGGCGTAAGCTGGTGGCTATGACAATAGCTATCTGTCTCCTCCCGGCTTACCTGTAGCAGGGGTCTGATTATAGTCAGGCTATTACCCGAAGCTTGCCATAGACTTGATGGTTGCAGCCCACCAAGCCCCCTGGTTCCTGTCCCCCGAATTAGATGCATCAATATGGTCTCTATATGGTCGTCAAGGGTATGCCCCACGGCTACTCGGTTAGCTCCGATAGACTTGGCTACCTGGACTAGGAAGGTATATCTCACCTCACGGGCTGCCTCTTCCAGCGAGATACGTTTATCGGCTTGATAAGCCTTTACATCACGCTGCTCTATAGTGGCTGGAATGCCTAGGCGGTGAGCTAGGTCGGAAACATACTGAGCGTCAGCATCAGCCTCAGCCCCCCGCAGCTGGTGGTTAAGATGAGCTATATGTAACCCTATCCCCAGCTTCTCGCAGAGCTTAACCAGAATAAGCAGCAGGCAGACTGAATCTGGTCCACCGGATACCGCCACCAGTAGCTTCGGCTGGCTTGATATCAGCCGGTGTTCCCGGATGAAGTGTAATATCCTCTGCTCTAGTGGTTCTTTGCGCCTTCCCCTTGTGGTTGCCAATTTCCTCCCCTTTGACGGAAGTTTAATCTCCCCGTTATCAGCTAACCTGTTTCTAGAATAAGCTTGGCGCGGTGGATGGACTGTGGATAGTGGCTAAAGCCCAGGGCGGCAGTAACCTGCTCCGCTCTTCCCGAACCACTATTATCACAGCGTAGCCTCATCCCTATAGTGCAGTATGGGCGGTGCCAATCAATGAGCCATAGGTCATCAATTAATGCCCGCAGGTCGTAGCTTCGTATGCTGCCATCCCTCTGGTGTTGCCACGGCAGATGTTTGGTTGACAGCAAGCTGGTAGCTGCTGATTCTATATCCCTTTGCCCCTTTTCTGTTTCCACTTCAACCCTATACTTAGCATAGCGAACCTGGGATTGTAACGATGGCTGATTCAAAGCTATTTGATATACGTGTAGTATTTCAATGCCGGGCGGTAGTTGCTGGCTTACAGCAGCGGTAAAGTAGTGGGGGGAGACCCATTTACTGCAGAGAATATCCATTAGCTCAGCCTCGCTGGTTATCCCTACCGCCAGTGGTGCCGCTAATGATATTTGGGGATGGGGGCTAAATCCCTCTGAATAGGTCAGCCATATCCCGGCGCGGTGAAACGTTCTTTGCCATAGACGCATAATATCCAGGTGGGATATAAACTTTATCTCTTCTCCTCGCTTGAACCTAACCCTCAGCCGCTGCATGCTTCTTTTCCTTGGTCAGCAATATTTCTTCTATTTTTAGCCCGCGCATCTTGGTTATTACTATCTTTAACCCCTTATACCTTAGCTGTTCGCCTGTTTTAGGTATATGTCCCAAAAGTTCAAGCACGAAGCCAGCTACAGTTTCATATTCGCCCTCAGGCAGCTCCAGCTCCATCTCTTCATTAGCCTCCTCAATACGCATGCTGCCATCAATTTGAAAGGTATACTCATTGATTACTTCATACTCCTTTTCTATAGCGGCTAGCTCATCCCCTACCGGTCCTACAATTTCCTCAACTAACCGACTGAGGCTGACTATGCCAGCCGTGCCGCCATATTCATCTACCACTACTGCCATCCGATAGTTCTTATCACGCATCTCGGCAAAGAGCTCATTGATGCGCTTGGTCTCAGGGGTAAAGTAAGCCGGGCGAACCAGGTCATCAATGGCACTCTGGTTACTGATGGTGCCTTTAGCCTGAGCCATAAGCACATCCTTTATCGACAGAATGCCGACCACATTATCCATATTCTCTTGATATACCGGTAAGCGGGATAGGGGGGATTCAGCGTAGAGGCTAAGGAAATCGGCTAGTTTGGAGCCTTGCTCTATGCAGACAACCTCTGGTCGTGGCACCATGACCTCACGAACCGGTCGGTCGCCAAAGTCAAAAACCTTGTGCAGCATCTCAGCCTCATCCCTTTCTACCGTTCCCTCCTTATGCCCTACCGATATCATAGTCCGAATCTCCTCCTCGCTGACCAGAGACCTGGGCACCGGGGCTCCCCCGGCTAGCTTGCTGAACCCCGAGACTATCCAGCTCAGCACTATCACGAAGGGGGTAAGTAGCCAGGATATTATCTCTATCGGTCGAGCCAAGACTAGAGATAGCCTCTCAGCGTGCTGGGTGGCTATAGTTTTAGGCGTGGTTTCACAGAATACCAGTAGAAAGATGGTTAGGCCTATGGTAGCAATGAGGATACCCCACTGCTCCCCCCAGACGCGGATGGCTAGGAGTGTAGCTAGGGCAGTAGCGGCAGTGTTTACGAAGTTGTTACCCAGCAGGATGGTAGATAAGAGCTTTGCTGGTCGCTGAAGCATCCTTGATACTCGGTCAGCACCCTTTACCTTGGTGCTAACCAGGTGCTCAACCCTTATCCGCTGTAAAGCAATAAAGGCTGTTTCTGAAGAGGAAAAGAAGGCTGATAACAGTAGACAAACAAAAAGAAACACTATATATAGTGTTTCAATACCAGACATATAGCATCACCCCACTCTTAATTAAATAAGAACCCCGATTTATTCTCTTTTCTCCATCATATCATTGGCTAATAAATGTGTCAAAATAGCTATTTGAGATTGCTTAACAACCCTATCCCCTTTATCTCCTTCCCCTTGTTAAGGGGAAGGGGAAGTAGTTATATAAGAGAGGCTTCGCCTCTCTTTGACTCTCCTTAAGACCCCCTTGATAAGGGGAGAGGGAAGAGAATTATGATATGAACATCTTCCTATCATGGCTACGCCCCTTTTAATCCCTTTGCTAGACACCCTCACATTATAACCCCATTTATCAGGGTGTTTAAGAGGGGCGTAGCCCCTCTTCCCAATCCTTCCCCCTCTCCTTTGAAGGAGAGGGGGATTAAGGGGGTGAGGTAGATAACCCGCTCAACTATATGATACAATTAACCGTTATGAAAAAGAAGACTGCTACCAATGAGAAACCTCTTCCAGATTTAAAAACATTCATTGAGAATGTAAATAAGAAAGATAAGAAGCGTAACGGTCTGAAAATTCGCTTTGCCTTTGTCAACCGAAAAAGAAAGGGATAAGGCTGAAAGTCTGAATATTATTTCAGGTTATCCACGGTTGACAGGAACGGCTGACCCTGGCGTTCAAAATCGGGTAAGTAGTTCTCTGCTGCTCCCATTTCCTGCACCCAGCCATTCTCTAGCCCCAGCTCATCCACTAGCCTGATAACCTCTGAATACTCCGCTGCTGAGATTGTCCTTGACAGAAGAGGAATCCGTGCCGCCCGATGTGCGGGAAAGTATTGAGACATGAGGCTAACGGTAACTGTAGGCGAAACCTCGCCAACCAGCCAGGTGAGTGACTCCTGACTGCCCGCCAGCCGATTAGGCAGTATGAGGTGACGCACAATTAGCCCCTTCTGTGCCAGCCCAGATTCATCCACTACCAGCTCCCCAACCTGCCTATACATCTCCATAATAGCTCGGCGAGCATGCCCCACATAATCTGTAGCTTGAGACAACCTTCTCGCCCACTTATTGGAGGCGTATCTTAAATCTGCCAGGTAAACGCTTATTATGCCGTCAAGCTCCCTCAGCGACTTAATAGAATCGTAGCTACTGGTATTATAGACCAGGGGTAGCTGAAGCCCCATAGGCACTGCTTCCAATACTGCCCGAACCAACTGCGGCACAAAGTGCGAGGGGGAAACAAAGTTGATATTGTGGCATCCCAGTTCATCCTGGAGGTAGAGCATGCGTTCAGCCAGGGTATGGAAATCCATCACCTTAGTTTGTTGCTTTTTCCAGTCCTGACTTATCTGGTAATTCTGGCAATAGGCGCACTTCATATTGCAGTTGCCCAAGAATATCGCCCCTGACCCCCGGCTCCCCGAAATAGCCGGCTCCTCCCCATAATGAGGACAAACTACAGCCACTATGGGCAGACGACCTGAATGGCAAAACCCATACTCACCTTCCAGCCGGTTACTCCCGCATTCCCTAGGGCAGATGTTACACGAAGCCAATCGTGCCTCAAGGGCTTTAGCGCGGCGCTCCAGTTCACCAGATTGGTATAGAGAGATATATTCAGGCTCCAACAAGTGCTGCTCCCATTCACTGTTTATTTTACGAAACCAAGCCAGCTAATCGCTTATGCCCACATTAT